>CBFIGT010000013.1:0-31396 GCA_965662175.1 Arcobacter sp.
TCATTTGCATCTTCAACTAAAGCTTTTATCTCACGAGCAGCTTCAGCACTTCTTGAAGCTAGGTTTCTAACCTCTTGGGCAACTACAGCAAACCCTTTTCCAGCTTCACCTGCTGTTGCTGCTTCAACCGCTGCGTTTAAGCTTAGAATATTTGTTTGGAATGCTATTTTATCAATTATCTCTATAGATTCATTAATCATATTAACTTTTGAATTAATTTCATCCATTGATGTTGCTGTTTTTGAAGCTAAATCTTGACCTAAGGCTACTCTTTTTTTAACTTTTATTGCAAATTCAGACATTTTATTTGCATTAATAGATGTACCTCTTGTTATACTAGTTATCTCTTCAAGTGAGGCTGCTGTCTCTTCAAGTGAGGCTGCTTGTTCATTTGCCTTGTGAGCTAAAGAGTTCATGGATTGAGACATAATTGCTGATTTCTCTTCTAAAAGCTCCCCATTTTGTAAGTTTAATTTTGCATTTGTACGTAATGCTTCTCCTAATTCATTTACAGCTTGCATTACATTTAACATACGCCCCTCAATTCTAGGTCCAATTTCCACTTTTACTCTTAAATCATCTTTAGTATAGTTTCCTAAAACATTTTTAAGATTATCCATACTAGTAGAGGTTGTTAATATCATTTTATTAATAGAGTTAATTAATGTATTAAGTGTAGGATTTTCACTATTTGAATTGATTTTACAACTATATCTACCTCGTGAAATTCTATCCATTACTAAAACAGTTTCACCTATTACTTTCATATCCTCTTTCATTTTAGAATCAAACTCATCAGCTGCAATATTAAGATTTTTTAACATTAATGAAAATTCATCTTCTCTTTTAAACTCTTTTTTTATAAGTCTTGTTTTTTTGAAGCTAATAAAATCTAAAAACTCATCAAAATAGTTTGTAAACTCATTTATTGGCTTGATTATTAAAGTGTTAATACTAGCAAGTGATACTAAAGTCAAAATCACCAATAAGACAATAGCTGTGATTAAAATAGTTGTTTTCAAACTATATAAATCTTCAAAAGATTCATCTTGATCTATTTCTGAAATAATAGCCCATCTATCTTGTTCAAATACATCTATACTTGAATAAGCACTTAATACATTAACTCCCCTATAATCTTTTATAATCCATTCCCCAGTTTTTTTAGATAATGCAGCTTTTGTAGAGTCTGTTTTTACCTCCCAAACTCCTATGGTAGTACCTAAGTCTTGAACCACTTTATCATTGATATTTTTTTGAAACCTTGAATTACTTCTCATGAAAAAATCACTACCAACTAAATAAATCTCACCACTTTCTCCTAATCCTGATTCAAGAAACTTTTGATTAAATTGCATTATATTATTAATCACATCAACAGGCATTTGAAAAATTAAAACACCTGAAAGTTTCTCATCAATAAAAATAGGAGTAGATATAAATGATGCTGGAGCATTATAACTTGGCTCATAGGGTGCAAAATCATCAAATGCAATTTCACCATCTTTTAAAGCTAAGGCTTTTTTATAAACATTTGCAATACCTGTATTACTATAAACTCCTGATTTTAAATTAGTAGCAAAATCTTTCTCTTTAAAATCAGTATAAATTAAATTTCCCTCTAAATCAACCATGAAAATATCATACAAACTATAAGAGTTTAAAATTGAATCAAAACTTTTATGATATTTTTTATGAGCTCTCATATAAGTACTATCGTACTTTTCATTATAAATTAAACTATTTTTTTCACCCAATTGCTCTTTATTATCTGTTATAAAAATATATTGAGCTATTAGGGCATTTGAGTTTTGAGGTAAATAAGAATCAATATTTTTTCTTGTTTCTGAGTTAGGAACGTCATAATTCACCCTATCTAGATAATTACTCTTAAAATCAATTTTTATACTATCTTTAATCTCATCAATATTAAGATTAAGTTCATCATTTAATTTATAAAAACCATCTTTTAAAGAGATAAAAGCCTCTTTCGTCCCAACATTTTGTGATATAGAAGTTAGTAGTGATTTTAAACTTAGAAGATAATTTTCAATTTCTGATTTTTTGGCTGATTCTATGGAAGCTAATTGTTTAAAATTATCTTTAATAACTGCTTCTTCAATTTTAATAATCACAACACTTGTTAAAACAACACTCAAGAGAATAAATCCAACAACAATCAACGAAATCAGTTTTGACTTTACTGTTTTTAACATAAGAGACCCTAAAAAATAATATTCTAAATATTTAAAAATAGATTTAAAAATTATTATAACTAAATATATCTAAATTATCAAAGCTTTATGGAAAAAAATAACCAATATCATTTATGATAATAAGCTCTAATAATTATTCCCTTATTATCTTTTGTAGATTTTACATAATAGTTTGTTGGTACGATGATGATATCATCACCAAACTTCTCTTTAATATAAAAAGTAGTATCTAAAACTCTTTGTTTAGATAAACCAAATAATAAATAGTCTTCAACTTTTTCTTTAAATTTACTATCAAACTCTTTTATATTATTTTTTAATTGATTATAGATAATATTGTCAGATTGCCCAACTACGGGAATTATTTCAAATCTTATGCTATTTGAGTTGTCTTCAAAAAACTTATCAATTTTTTGACTACAATTTTTTGATAGATTTGTTTGAGCATCTTTAAAGTCATAACATTTTAGAGTATTAAACTCACTTGTATTGTAATACTTGTTAAAGTTTTTATTATCCAGATCCACTATTTTTGGAACAATCTTTTCATCAACAACTATTTTAATAACTTCTTTTACCTCTACTTTTGAAGTAGGAGTAGAAGCATTATTATTTTTAACGGAAAATAGATAAATAGCAAAAACTAACAATATAAGAGCTAAAAAAGAGAATAAATAAATAAGTGCGTTGATTCTTCTAGTACTTTTTTTGGGAATAACTTTTATGCCATTTCCCATATTTACTAAATCATCTTTTGTTTTAGTTTTATGTTCATCTGCACTTTTTGCTTTTAGTTTTTTTTCAATCTCATCATGAACATTTTTTTTATCTAAAACCTCTTTAATTCTATTTATTTCAACTTCTAGTCTCTCTTCTTCCATTAACTATCCTCAGTTTAATTCAATTGTAAAATCTACTTCAAAAACTCCATCTTTATCTAATTTATTAATTCCAATTTTATCTTCAAGTTTTTGATTTGTATTATTAAAATCAGCTATTCCACACCAAGGTTCTAAACAAAGAAAAGGAGAAGCACTTGGTTTTGACCAAACTCCAATATATTTAAACTTTTGGAAATCTAATTTTATTGCTCTATTATCTATACTATTTTTATAAGTAATTGTTTTTATTGATAACTCTTCAAAAATAAGTGCATCATTTGAAAATAGTTCTTCTGTTAAAGTTAGTTTTTTATCTTTTAAATCAAAAAAAACTTTTTCATCACCAACGCATCCATTTTCTAATTTATAAGATACTAAACTATCTTGAAAATCAAACTCTAAAAAATAGTCACTTTTTTTACCTTTTTCAATAGGCCAATTAAAAGCTGGATGAGCCCCAAGTGAAAAATAGATTTTATTATCGCTTTTATTAATGACTTTATAATAAGTTATAAGTTTATTATTTTCTAGCTTATAAGAGATGTAAAAGTCAAATAAAAATGGATAAACTTCTAAAGTTTTTTCATCACTCTCAAGTAATAAAATCACATAATCCATCCCCTGCTCTACTACTTTAAACTCTTTATCTCTAGCAAATCCATGTTGATTCATCTCATATTTTTTATTATTAAAGATATAAAAATTATCTTTTAGTTTTCCAACAATTGGGAAAAGTATAGGTGCTTTTCTATTCCAATATTTTGCATCACCACTCCAAAGATACTCTAAATCATCATTTTGTTTTTTCAAGCTTTTAAGTTCAGCCCCAAAACTATTAATCTCAACTTTTAAAAACTCATTTTCAATTTTATAAATCATCGTGTCTCTCTTTTATCTTTTTTTTATGGTCCATTTTTTCCAAAAGTGCTGATGTAAATATAGAACCAGGAATTGCATAAAAAGCAATACCTAAAATACTAAGAAGTGTTGTAAATATTCTTCCCATTGCTGTAATAGGGAACATATCTCCATATCCGATTGTTGTAAATGTTACAACAGCCCACCATAAAGTATCAAACATACTTTTAAAAACTTCAGGTTGGGCATCATGTTCGAAATAGAAAACCAAAGGTGTAATTGTAAAAAGAATTATAACAGAAGCCACCAAAACAAAGATGAACTCCTCTTTCTTTTCAGTAAATATTTGTGCTAAAATATTATCAAACTCTACAAACTTTGCAATTCTAAAGAGTTTAAAAATTCTTAAAACTCTTAATGTTCTTAAAAAACCTAAATCAATATTGAAAAAAGAGAGATAAAAAGGAAGTAATACTAATAAATCTATAATCATAAAAGGTGTGAACATATATTTTATTCTACTTTGTCTTTTCATATAATTTATTGCATAAATTCTTAAAAAATACTCTATTGTAAATATAGCTATATTTACATAATTTATATTTTGAAATATATTAGAGTAAGCCTTTAAAGACTCCTCTGTCTCTAGAAAAAGTACAAAAATACTTATAAAAATGTTTAAATATATTATTATTTGAACAATATAACCATATTTATGTAAATTTGGTCTTTCTAAAATATTATATAGATTTTCTTTTATTAGCAATATTAATCCTCTTTTACGAAAACTTGTCCAGGTTTCCAATCAATATAAACAGAGTCCTTATAATCTAAGTGTGGTGCTTTTATAAAAACAGCTTTAAAAGAGTTTTTACTCTCATTTATAAACATATGTGATTCACCTAAATCACACTGTAAATAATCACCCTTTTTAAGTACTACTTTTTCTCCATCTAAATAAACACTACACTCACCCTCCAAAACAAAAAAAGACTCCTCTTGATTAGTATGTTTATGACAAGGATGCTCTTCTCCAGGACCAATTACAACAACTCCCATATCAACCATAGGTCCAGTTGTTAAATACTTAGGTCCGTGTGTTCCAAATCTATATTCATGATCATTTTCATTTGTTAATTTCATTTATACTCCCGGTGCTTTCCACATAGAATTTGTTAAGTTATTATCAACTAATTCTAACTGTTTTTCATATATTTTTATCCATTTCTCTTTTAGTTCATCATATATTTTTTTATTTTCATGATTTGGATAATACTCTTTTTCCCAAACTACAAGCTCTTTTGAAGCTTGTGCTAAACTTTCATAAACGCCACAAGCAACCCCAGCTGCCATAGCAGCACCTAAGGCTGTAGCTTCTGTTACTTTTGGTATTTTTATTTTACATCCTGTAACATCAGCCAAAATTTGAGGCCAAAGTTTTCCTTTGCTAGCTCCTCCTGCAAATACAATTTCACTAAACTCTAAGTTAGTAAAAGATTTTACTTTTTCTAAATTTATACTTGAAACAATACAAGCATTCTCTTCTAAAGCTCTAAACATAGAGGCTTTATTACAAATTTCTGAATCAATATTTAAATTTATAAAAGATGGTGCAGCATGGTACCACTTACCATACTTCATAGAATCAGAAAAAATAGGCATAATATCATAAGAACCTACAGGAACTTTTTTTGCTTTTTCTTCAAGTATTTCATAAACATCTTTATTTCTATTTTTTGCTTCAAGCTTTTCTAAATCACAAAAAGCATCCCTAAACCATCTCATTACAAGTCCAGAAAAAAAGGTAATTCCCTCAGCTTGTGATTGCTTTGGTATTACATGTGGATTTATTCTAAGACTCATATCTTTTGGAGGTTTTGTACTACTATTTATATTTACAATTTGTTGCCAAAATGAACCACCTAAAATTGCCACATCACCAATATCTACAACACCAAGTCCAGCACTTCCAAGCTGTACATCTCCACCACCCATCACAACTTTAGTCTTTGTACTTAATGTTGTTTCAAGGGAGGCTTTTTGTGTAACATATCCAATAGCGGTACCAACTTCATAACAAGGAGGAAAAATATCATCTTTTAATCCAACTTTTAAAGCTTGAGAATTTTCCCAAGTTCTATTTTCAAGTGAAAAAATTCCTGTAGTTCCTGCATTACTTGGGTCACTAGCAATCACTCCACTTAGTTTTGCTAAAATCCAATCCCCAATCATAGAGACTTTTGCTACTTTTTCATATATATCTGCTCTATTGTTTTTAAGCCATAAAATTCTAGGAATTGCACCTAAAGCAAAAGTTTGCCCCGAACTTTCATAAAACTCTTCTTCTATTTTTGGGAATTTTTCTTTTAAATATTTTACTTCATTTGAAGCTCTAGCATCCACATTAGCAACAGCCCAAAGTTCATTTCCATCTTTATCATATAAAACAATACCCTCACGCATACTACTAGAACTAAGTGCAATTATCTCATTAGAGTCTATTTTAGCCTTATTTAAAGCCTCTTTAATACACTCTATTACTAAACTCCAATTATTTGTAAAATCAAAGCTCATACTGTTTTCTACACCTATCTCTTCAAGATGAGTCCACTCCCTTTGACCAACACTAATTTGATTTCCTTTTGTATCAAATATAACAGCTCTTACACTTCCCGTTCCAGCATCAATTGCCATAAGGTATTTATTCATATTTTCACTCTTTATTTTTTCAATTTTGCTTGTTCTAATTCCCAATATTCCATCTCAAAACTATCTTTTTCACAAATACTTTTATATCCACCTAAACTATTAGCTTTTAAAACAGCAATAATTGTGTGAGAAACAATATCATTTATAATATCAGCCTCTTTTTGAGTTTTTCCAAAAGAAACAATACCAAAGTTTTTAATAAGAGCATAATTTGGGGCTTTGTTTAAACATATTTCATCTTTAGCATATTTATTAAAATACTCTTTATAATCATTTTTATAATCTTCAACTGCTTTTAAAATATTTTCATCTTCTAAAACTAAAGGAACTCTTTTTGTTCTTATTATATGTTCAGGTGTTAAAACACCTTTTGTAACATTTTCTTTTAGATTATCTTGTGAAGCATAATATAAGGCCTCTTTTGATTGATTAATATTAAAGAAAACTTCACTCTCTTTTTCATTTGAGATAATATCTTTTAATAAATCCAAATCATAATCTATTGGTTTTAGCTTATCATCAATATTTAGTTTTGCATTTTCATTTAAAAAGTTTTCAGCCTTTGAAACAGCTTCAATCATCTTATCATAAGATTTTTTTCCATCATTATCAAAAGTAAAAATACCGTGATTATGTAAAATAATACCCTCACATGAATCCCAGTCAAAATCTTTTGTCATATTATAAATAGTTTGAGCTAATATAAATCCAGGCATAACATATGGAATAATCAAAAAGTTAGGAAAAACTTTTTTAATATTTTCAATTCCATTTTCACAATTTGAAATAGTAACAACAGCATCTGCGTGAGTATGGTCTACAAATTTATAAGGAATTATTGCATGTAATATTGCTTCAACAGATGGGTTAGGAGCTGCTTTATCAATCATTGCTGCTTTTTGTTGTGTTACCATATCTGTATCACTTAAACTCTCCAATTTAGCCATTTGTTTTAAAATTTCTAGTTTAACAGGAGCAAAACCCTCTTTTTCAATACTTACTAAATCCCAACCACTACCCTTTACATATAAAATATCTTCACCATCAACATTGATTTTAACTGAAGTATTTCCACCACCATGTAATACTAACTCATCACTTCTACCTAATAAATTTGATGTGAATACTCTTAAGTTCAAATCACCTTTAAATTTTTGTGCCTCTTCATTTGTCCATAAATTTTTCAAATCTCTACCTTATATTATTTCTAATTCATCGCTATATTTATCAGCACAAAAAGGCTCAAAAGTAGCTTTGTAATGTTTATAATGTTCTGTTGTTTTGTGTCCCTCTAAAGACTCTTCATTTTCCCAAGACTCAATTACCACAAATTTTGCTCTATTCTCTTTTACTTGGAAAATTTCATAATATAAACACCCTTTTTCATTTTTTGATGCTTGAACCATAGTTTTTAAAAGAGCTTTCATCTCTTCAATTGAATTCTCTTTTGCAATAAATGTAACTTTTTTTGTAATAATCATAATAATTTCTCCAATATTTAAATAACTTAGATTTTATTACATTCTAACTTAATAACTAAAATTGAAAAAGATATTGTAAATTTAATAAAAATTGTTATAATGATGAAAAAATATGGAGGCTAAATATGTTAAAAATTTTTCTATCAACAATAGCTCTTTTTATTAGTTTAAATGCATCTAGTTTAAATTGGGAAAAAGATTATACAACAGCTGTAAATAAGGCAAAAAAAGAGAATAAGCCTATTTTTGTAATGGTAAGTGCAGCAACTTGCCCAGAATGTAATTATATGAAAAAAAATGTATTTACTAAAGATGAAGTTAAAAACTTTATAAATGAAAATTTTATCTCTTATCAATTTAATATTGATGATAAAAATATTCCAAAAGAGATGCAATTTTGGGGAATTCCTAGATTTTATCTATCAAAAGATGGGGAAAAAGTTTATAACAAAACTATGGGTGGACTAAAAACAGATAAATTTATGGCTTTTGTTAAGGAGAGTGAATAATGAAAAAACTACTACTTTTAATATTTAGTTTTTCTCTTCTTTTCTCATATGATGCAGCTCATTTAAAGAAATTTAAGGCTACAAAAGTTTGTGAAGATTGTGATTTAACAAATGCTGATTTATCAAATAGCAACTATGAAAGTGCAAATTTATCAGGAAGTGATTTATCAAATGCAAATCTATCAAATAGTAATTTTGCAAAATCAAACTTTTGGGGAGTAAAATTAGAAAATGCAATTGCTACAAACTCTAATTTTTTTCAATCAAACTTTGAAACAACAGTTTTAACAAATGCTAATTTTGATGGAAGTATTTTTAAAGGTGCAAAACTACAATTAAGTGAATTATCTAACACTTCATTTAAAGAAGCAAATCTTTGGGCTGCAAAGTTTAATGAAGCTGTTATAAATAATACTATTTTTGATGGTGCTAGAATTGCTGAAGCTAGGTTTGTTGATGTTGATTTAACAACAGCCTCATTTAATGATGTATTAGCTTATAAAGCATATTTTGAAAGTTCAACACTTTTAAGTTCTCAATGTAAATACTTAGAAAAAGAAGAGGTTATTTTAAAAAATTGTGAATGTGAATAGAAGATACTCTTTAAAGAGTATCTTCTATAATTCTGATTCAATAAGTTTGATTAAGTTATCAATTCCAAACTCTTTTAAAGGTTTACCATTTACAAAATAAGATGGTGTTTTTCTAACATTTAATGCTCTAGCATCATTTAAATCTTGTTCTACTATATTATCATATATAATATTTTCCATACTTTTAGCCAACATTTTCATATCCAAATCTTTTATATTTGGTAAAAGTGACCATAATTTTCTTGGATTAACCGTATGTCCATCAATCCATTGATTTTGTGTATTTAACATAAACTCCAAAGTAGGCATAAATAGATTTTGCTCTCTAGCTCCCTCTAACATCTTTACAGCGAAATTTGAATTAGGGTGAAAAGAGGCATATCTAAGTACCAACTTCACATCATCCTTATGTTTTTTCAAAATATCTTTTACATAATAGTGATATTGGGCACAAGTACCACAAGCTGGATCGAAAAACTCAACTAATGTAACTTTAGCATCACTAGGACCTATTACAACAGAATAATCCCTTTGTAAATATTGTGACTGTTCATTACTCACACCCTCATGGGAATTTGAGGCACTATTTTTATAAAAATAAGCACCTATAAAAAATAAACCAACTAATAAGGCAATAGATAAAATAACTATTTTTTTATTTTGCATAAAAACTCCATATTTTTAAATAAAATCTAAATTTTAAAATATACTAATCGAACTTTATTTTTTATAAAATTCATTTTTATTAAATCAAAATCTAAAAAATGAAGAGAAAATAAACACTTTTTAGTTAATACTTAGATTATTTCACTTCTCAAATTTTTATATCATTTTTACCAATAAACTCTTTTTCATTAGACTCTTTTAAAATCAATTTAGAGATAGTATCAGTCTCTTTTGCTATATCATAGGTATTTTGTGCAATAGAGGCATTCTCTTGCGTTTTTGCATCTAATGAATCAACTGATTGATTTATTTGTTGGATTGCTTCTAGTTGTTCTCTTGAAGAGATTGAGATTGAGTCTATTAGTGAAATAGTATTATTAATATTTTCACTTAAACTTGAGTATCCGGTTTTCATTAAATCAGCTATTTTTTTACCCTCATTTGTTTTATTATTTGCATTTTCAACCAATGTTTTAATCTCACGAGCAGCTTCAGCACTTCTTGAAGCTAGGTTTCTTACCTCTTGGGCAACAACAGCAAAGCCTTTTCCAGCTTCTCCAGCTGTTGCTGCTTCAACCGCTGCATTTAAGCTTAGGATATTTGTTTGAAATGCTATTTGGTCGATTACTTCAATTGCTTCATTTATTGAAGTTACTTGTTTATTTATCTCTTCCATGGCTATATTTGTTTTATTTGCATACTCTTCACCACTTTGAACTGATTGAGTCAAAGAGTTAGAATAAGAGGCCATTTTTGATACATTTTCATTGTTTTGAGAAATATTAGCTTTAATTTGAGTAAGAGATGAAGCTGTTTGCTCTAGTGAAGCTGCTGACTCATTTGTATTTTCAGTTAATAAAGAGACTCTTTCAATCAAGACATCAGAACTATAATCAAGTTTTAATCCATTTGTTTTATTATCAATTAACATTTTTGTAATTGAATTACCTAAAATATTAACTCCATTTGCTAAGTTTAATAAATGCTCTTTTAAATTTTTAACATCAACTTTTTTTGTATAGTTGTAGTTTGTATAATCATTAAGTACAGTTAAAATATTTGATATATTTAACTCCAAATGTTCACCCATTTTATTTAATACATTTTTTAATTCATTCAGTGATTTATTATTTGTTGTAGAGTAAATTCTTTGTTTTAAATCACCCTTTTCAAACTCTGCTAATACATTAACCGTTTCATTTAATAAAACCCTATCTTTTTCAATATTATCTTTGATTTTTTCAATATTTTTATTTATTACAGATGACATTTTAGAGATTTCATTTGCTCCATCATCATCTAAATACTCAACACTTGAAGTTTCATTATTTAAATATTTAAAGAAAGATAATAAACCTTTTTCAAAACTCTCTAAAGGTTTTATTAATAAATTATTTAAAAATGTAATTGATACAAATATTGTAATAACTAAAATTACAAGTGAAACAATCACAAGAATCATAGCCAAGTGCATAAAATCAGCAAAAGCCTCTTTTGTACTAATCTCGGAAACAACAGCCCACTTATTACCAAATACATCAATAGTGTCATATGAGCTTAAAACCTCTTGACCTAGAGGATTTTTAGTAATTTCAGAACCAAAACCTTTTTCAAAAGCATTTTTTGTAACACTATTTTTTACCTCATAATAAGATATTGTTGTTTTAGCACTTTTTATATCTTTATCATTTAATTTATCTATAAATCTATAATTATTTCTCATTTTATAATCACTACTAGAGATTAAATATGAGTTTCCTGTTTCACCTAAGCCTACCTCTTTATATTTATTATCAAAGCTCATAATATTATCAACTACACTAACAGGAAACTGCATAATTAAGTTTCCTAATCTACTTCCATTTCTAAATACAGGTGTTGAAATAAAGGCAGCTGGAGTGTTATAACTTGGAAGATATGGTTTAAAATCAGAAAAAGCAATCTCACCAAGAGCTAAATCATAAGCCTTATTATTAACTTGGGCAATTCCACTATTTGAGTAAGGACCTGTTTTTAAATTAGTTGCAAAATCTTTCTCTTTGAAAGTACTATAAACGATATTTCCCTCTAAATCAACTAAAAAGATATCATATAAATCAAACTTCTTTAAAATTGTGTTAAAAGTATCATGATATTTTTTATGATTTAAGCTATAAGCACTAGCAAAAACAACACCATTTGGCATATCATTTTTTTCACCAATTTTAGCTTCATTTTTTTCAATATAGATATATTGAGATAAAAGACCATTATTAGTTTTTGGAAGGTATGACTCTATATCTCCTCTTGGTTCTACATTTGATAAGTTAAAATTAACATCATTTAGATATTTTTCCTCATAATGTTTTTTTAATTCTGTTTTTACTTTACTTAAATCTAAACCCTCATCTAGCATAACTTGAGCTTCATTATACTGCTCTAAATTCTTAAAAAATCTTCCCATATAATACAAAGCATCTGAAGAGGTTGTTGTATTTGCTACAGAAACAATTAAACCTGAAATAGAACTAAAATAGTTTTCAATATGCTGTTTTTTAGCTGATGTAATAGATGATAATTGTGCTAATTTATTATTTTTTGCTTGAAGTTTACTTTCACTTAAACTAAAAAATAAAATAATTAAAGAAAGGGTAATTAAACTTAAAAGAAGAAGTCCAATTAACTTGGTTTTTATAGTTAAATTTTTCAAAATAAACTCCATATTATAATTTTTTATAGATTTTATTTTAACATAAAAAAATATTATTTTAGAAAAAATCTTTAAAATAGTTAAAAATTTAAAAATTTAAGACTATATTGTAATATTCAAATGTTATAATCTTCCCATGAAAGAAAAAATTTACGTAGTAGATACAAATATTATTCTACAAAATATCCAAAACCTTTATAAAGTTGGTGACAATGGCTCTAATGTTATTGTTGTTCCTGAGACTGTTTTATTTGAACTTGAAGATAAAAAAAAGTTACCTAATGAATTAGGTTATTACTCAAGAGAGTTTGCAAGATTATTAGCTAAATTAAAAATCAAAGAGGTTGACCATAAAAGCTATTTTAAAGTAGTAAAATATTTTAATGATGAGATTCAACTGCATGTAATTGCAAAAGATAAATATGAGTCTGAAATCGAACAAGTTCACTTAAGTGAAAGTAATGATAAAAGAATTATAGAAGTAGCATCGGTCGCACAAGAGTACTATAAAGGTGCCCAAGTTGTTTTCTTATCAATTGATATTTATGCTAGAACTTTTGCTCAATTTAAAGGTTTAAAAACTGAAACCTTACATGATGACAAATCAATAGTACCAAAATTTGAGTTTCTAAAAGAGTTTGACCTAGATTCAAACTATTTTAATACACTTGATGGAAAGGCTATTAAAACAGTAGATGAAACATTTTCTTATGAAAATTTCTCTTATGCTTTTAATAGTAGCGATGGAAATAAAGAGTATGCAATTATTGTAAATGAGATGATTGATTTATTAAAAGAGAGTGATTTTAAAACCTTACAAGTAAAACCTGTAAACTTAAAACAAAAACTTTTCACCAAAGCAATTATTTCAAATATGTATGATTTACTTGTAATTGATGCAAAAGCAGGAAGTGGAAAAACCTTGATGTCTATTGCTTCAGCTATGAGACTTATTGATTTGGGATTATATGATAAAATAGTATATGTTAGAAACTCAATTGAATCCCTTGATAAAGGGGCTGATATTGGTTATTTAGCTGGAAATGATGAGAAATTTAGAATTTATAATATGGCCTTATCTGATACTTTAGAGTTTATTGCAAAAAAACAGCTTAAAAAGATGGAAAGTAGAGAAAATAAAGAGTCTATTGAGAGTAAAATAGATGAATTAACATCAAAATATTGTATTGAAACCCTATGGCCAGGTGAAGCTAGAGGAAGAACTTTGAGTTCAGCTATTGTAATAATGGATGAATGGCAAAACTCAAGTGAAAAAACTACTCAACTTATTTTATCAAGACTTGATGAGAGTTGTATGGCTATTGTTATTGGTTCAAATAGACAAATTGATAACTTATATTTAAATAAATATAATAATGGATTAACAACTCTTTTAAAACAGACAAACTTTAAGCATGATGAGATTAGAATGTTTGCAATTGAGCTTGAAAAAGCAGTTCGTGGTAAATTTGCTGAATTTACTGAAAGAATTTTTGATAATAGGAAATAATCATACAAAGTAGACTTATAAATGATACTATCTATAACCATATAGAGTATACGAGACTAGAGGATTTAATTCTTCAAACAAAGATATTAAATAGGTTGCAATTTATTACACAAAATGCATTGGCTTATTTTTCATTTCCATCAATTACGACAAAAAGATTTATTCATAGTATTGGAACAATGCATGTGAGTTCTTATATGTTGAAAAATGCCCTTTTAAATGCTAATATTGAAACAAAAGATTCATTTTTAAAAGATATGAAAAATGTGATTAGCTCAATAATAAAAGAGGATAATTTAAATATTCCAATTGGTGGTGAAGTTCCATATTTTGATAATAAAGCTCTTTATCAATTTACAATACCAACAAACTCAAAAAGTATTAGAGATACATTTACAATAACTCTTCAAGCTTTGAGATTAGCGGGACTTTTACATGATGTTGGTCATTTGCCATTTTCACATCAAGTAGAAAATGCTCTAAAAAGAGTCTATAAAAATATAAAAGCTAGTGATAGAATTTTACAAAAAGAGAAAGAGTTTGTAAGTTTATATGAAAATATAACACAAAATGAAAAGCTTGTATTACATGAAGCTATTGGTGAAAACTTTGTTGATATACTTTTTAATGTAGAGCTTATAGAAAATGCAAAAAATGATGAAGAGAAAGATTACTTAAAACTAATTCACAAACTTTCAATATATATTTTACAAGAGAAAGTTTATAATAAATTTGATTTTTCTGTTTTACACAAAATCATAAGCGGTACAATTGATGCTGATAGATTAGATTATATAAACAGAGATATGTTGGCATCTGGATATATTGGTGGAGCTAATGATAATCTTAGAATTACAAAACATACAGTTTTAGTAAAAAATAAAAAATCCTATGATATTAGCTTTTTTGATATGGGTTTAATAGATATAGAGCATCTTTTAGAGATGAGATTTAATCTTTATAAAAAGGTAATTTATAATCATGGTATTGCTAAAACCGATGCACTTTTAGAAAGTGTAGTTAGCTACTTATCTACAAAGTATTTTAAAAATGGTATGTTTTATGAAAGAAACTCCTCTAATTGTATTGCTATGTTATGGAACTTTTTAAATGAAAAAAATGATGAAAAACGTTTAGATATAGTCTCTATGCTTGATGAAAATTGGTTAATTTCATTATTTAAAAAAGAGTATTTTGAGATAAAAAATAGAGATAATCAAACAAATGATGATAAAAAATATTTAAAATCATTTGAAGAGGTTCTTTTTGGAAAACGATTTTTTAGATCACCTTGGAAAAATTTAAATGAGTTTTACAAGGTATTGGATTTTTCAACAATTGAAAGATATAAATTTAGAGAGAGTTTTGGATATCTAACAGATATAAGATTTGAAAACCTAAGAACAAAACTTGATGCTTTTATCAAAAAATGGGAAGCAAATGAAGATGGAATATACTTTTCATATCAAATTGTTTCCTTTTCCTTAGGTTTAAATAAAGAGTTTACACTATTTGATGGTGAACAAATTATTCCTATTGATGAGATATCAACACTTAGAAAAAGACTTAAAAAATCTATGTTAAACACTGTTCCTTTTTATATTTATACAAATAAAAAAGAGATGAATGAAACCTTGAAAAATGAGTTGAAAAAGATTGTTTTTGATATATTTGAAGAATAAGGGTAAAAAACCCTTATTTTAAATCTTTAGTCGTTTCTTGAAGTTACTTCGATTAAATGATAACCAAACTGAGTTTGAACAGGTCCTTGAACCTCATTAATAGGTGCTGAAAATACAACATCTTCAAACTCTTTTACCATTTGACCTTTTCCAAAAGTTCCTAAACCACCACCAACATCACCTGATGGGCATAAAGAGTATTGTTCTGCAGCCTCTACAAAATCTAAATCTCCATTTTTTATCTGTTCTTTGATTTGATTACAAATACTTTCATCATCTACTAATATATGTCTTGCACTAGCGCTTGCTGCCATAAATACTCCTTTTAAATTAAATTTTATTCTAACATACTAATTAAAATAAATCAACGCCAAGTTCATCTTTTGGGTTATACTCTTTAATAACTCCTCTACCCTCATTTCTAGCTTCATACAAAGATATATCAGCTGTTCTTAAAATAGATTCAATTGATAATGTTTCAAAATCATAATGAGTTAATCCTATACAGATTGTTTTCTTTAAAACTGAGCCATAATCATCTATTTTTAGCTCACTTTTTGCAAAGGCTTCAACAAGCTTTTTAGCTACAATAAAAGCATCTTCTTTATTTGTAATACCAACTAATGTTACTAAAAACTGGTCTGAATTCATTTTTATAACTAAATCAGACTCCCTAACATTTTCTTTTAAAATATTAGCTAGACTTTGTAAAAGCTTATCTCCAATTTCATAATCAAACTCATCAATAACAGCTTGAAAATGGTCTATTCCTATCATTAGAAAAGATAGATTTTTTTTCTCACGCTTTGCTAGGGGCAAAAGTTTATTTGAGTGTTCTGTAAGAAATTTTCTATTATAAGTATTTGTAACAATATCTCTCAAAGTCAAATCTTTTAACATCTCATCATAAGATAAAAGGCTTAATAATGGAGTTATCATATAAAAAAGTGATTTTAAATACTCATCTTTTTCATTTAAATCAATATATTGTTGTTTATCTTTACAAATAAAAGAGAAAGCAACTATTAATTTACTATTCATTTCAACTTTATACTCTTTTAAAAGTTCATTAGGAATTGAAAAATCAACTGAACTATCAGATAAAAAAGCTTTCTCTTTTTGTTTATTTTTGATTGAGATAATATCTATTCTAAAACTTTTGATTTCATAGTTTTCAAAAATCCACTTATTTAATCTTTTATAAATAACAGCAATATTATTTTCAAATCTTAGTTCATCATAAAAGCTGAAAAAACTCTCAATCTCATCCTTATATCTATCATCTTTTAAAAATTTTCTTAAACTACCCGAAATTAAATTAATCATTTTAAATTCCTATCTTTCAAATATTCTAAAGTATTTACCCTTTATTTTTAAGGATTCAGAAGCCTTTATCTTTTTTTCATAAGCATTTTTATCTAAAGCTACATAAGAACACATTGGAAATATTTTTATTTTACCAATCTCCTCTTTAGCTAATCCATTATCTTGAATTAATGAACCTAAAATATCAGCTGGTCTTAATTTTAACTTTTTTCCACCACTTATGTAAATAGTTTTTAAATTGGATTCTAATTTATACTCTTCATCACTTAAATCATCTTCACTTAAAAACTCTATATCTCTATTTTCTTTAAACTCATCAACTCTTGACTCATCTAAATCTGTATATAAAGAAATAGCATGGCCACTTTTACCTGCACGTGCTGTTCTTCCTATTCTATGGGTATGAACATTTAAATCATTTGCTAAATCATAATTTATTACTAAATCTATATCATCAATATCAAGCCCTCTACTTGCAACATCAGTTGCTATTAATATTGGATATGATTTATTTGAAAATAGTGTTATTATCTCATCACGCTGTTTTTGTTCAAAATCTGAGTGTAAAACTAAAGGGTCAAAACCACCATCATATAAATAACTATCTAATTCATCGCACTCTATTTTTGTATTACAAAAAATTATTACAGAGTTTGGTTTATATGTGGAAAATATTCTAGCGAGATTTCTTCTTTTGTTTGAGGTATTTAAAAACAACTCTTTTATTGTGCTTTTATTATGTCCCTCATCAACGCTTTTAAATAATGGATTATCTAAAATATGAGATGATAACTCTTTTATATTCTCCTCATAAGTTGCCGAAAATAATAGGGTTTGTCTCTGTTTTGGAATATATGAAATTACCTTTTCAATATCTTCTAAAAATCCCATATCAAGCATTCTATCAGCTTCATCTAAAACCAAAGTATCTATAGAACTAGCATTTAGATTTTGCTCTTTTAAATGATATAAAATACGTCCAGGAGTTCCAACTATTATATGAGCTCCATGGGATAATGATAGGGTTTGCCTACCTGTAGGAACTCCACCACATAAAGTTAAAATTTTTACATTATGTTTATATCTAGCTATTTTTCTAAGTTCACTTGCAACTTGGTCAGCTAACTCTCTAGTTGGGCATAAAATTAATGATTGAATTTTAAAATTTCTTACATTTAATTTATTTAATAAACCTATTCCAAAAGCTGCTGTTTTACCTGAACCTGTTTTTGCTTTTGCAACCACATCACGACCCTCAAGTATTAAAGGTAGTGCTTCTTCTTGAATTTTAGTTAAGGTTTCATACCCTAAAGTTCTAAGATTCTCTTTTAGTTTTTCATCACAATTTAATTTATTTATATCAAACATTATATTTTCTTAAAAAAATATGTAACAGTTAAAACTATTGCTAAAATAATCGCAACCCCATAATATTTGTACTCTTCAGCATAATTTAACACAATTTCTCCCATCATATAAGAAATAGAACCAACAACTATAGTCCAAACAATTGTTGCAAAGATGTTAAAAACTGTAAACTTTTGGAATGAATACTTTGTTAGTCCCATAGCCAAAGGAATTAAAGTTTTTATTCCATAAACGTATTTTTGTAAAAATACAACCAATGAACCATATTTTCTCATCCAAATATGTGCAAGAGCAACTTTTCTACCATATTTTTTCATTGTATCTTTTGCATAATTTTTATTTGTTCGTGCCATATAAAATAGAAATTGATCACCTAAAAAGTTAGAACTTCCTGCAACTATCATAGAAATAAAAATATTTAAATCACCTGCATATGATAAAACTCCTGCAATAACAAGTCCTACAAATCCACCACCAAACGAATAAAAAAATAGAGCAATATAGCCCCACTCCCTAATAAACTCTTCCAAAATAATCCTCTATAAATTGTTTTTAAATAGTTGATATATTATCTAAAATAGTGTTAAATCCTAATTTTGAGCTTCTTTATTCAAAAATTTTATGTTAATATTTTAGACAATCTTGGAGGAAATAATGGAAATTAATTTAAAAAAAATTACAGATAAAACCTTAAATAAACTAGCACATAATCAAATCATCTTACCATCAGCATATTTTAAAACTTTTAATGAAAGTGCAAAAGAGTTAAATATAGATGTTTTTGATGATAATTTTACTATTGAATTAGAGAGTGTTTTAAATCAAGAGTATGAAGAGATAAGCTCTTTTATGGATAAAACTATTTTTAGTATTGATACTTTAAGTCAAGCTACAAACGATGCACAAAAAGCAATAAACTCCAAAGATGAACTTGGACTAGAAGCTGTAAGTCAAAAAATAGTAAATCTAAAAAAAGAGATGTTAAGTATAAAAAAACTTATTTTCGTGGATGAACTTACAAATACCCTAAATAGAAAATGGATATATAAAAGATTATTGGATGAAGATGCAAACTTTAAAAATAGTGGAACAATAGCTATGATTTTTATAAATGATTATGAAACATTTATAAAAAAACATGGTCAAAATATTGCTGACAATGTTTTGATTTTTATTACAAAATTTTTAACAAAAAGCTTTTTAGAAAAAAAACTAAATATTGATATTGCAAAATATAGTGAAAATCAATTTTTACTAATATACAAAGATGGTGATGAAAAACTATTTAAAAATTTGCTAAAAGAGATAAAAGAGACTATTTTAAACACAACCTTACAAAGTAAATCAGGAATAAAACTTAAAACTAGGTTTGATTATACAAACACAAGTTTTAAAAAAGATAGAAAATTCCAAAATATAATTGATATTTTGGTGGATAAAGAAAGGGGTTAAGTTATAAATTTTTTATTTATTTAAAATTCTACTTGCTATTTTTATAAACTCAAAAGCATTTTCATTATCTCCATGAACACATAAAGTATCAGCTTTTAAAAAGAGTTTTGCTCCATTTATACTTAAAAGATAAGCTCTCTCTTTTAATGTTTCAATTCTATTTAAAATATCCATTTCATCATCAATAATAGCATTTTCTTCAAATCTTGAAACTAACATTCCATCATCTGTATAGTTTCTATCAGCAAACACTTCAAAAATCAAAGATATACCATAAAACATAGCTATTTGTCTTAACTCCTCATTTCTTGCACTTGATAAAACTACTAATTTAATATTTTTATCATAAGAGCTTATGGCACTTAAAACAGCTTTGAAAATATTTTCATCTTTCATCATATCATTATATAAAGCACCATGGGGCTTAACATAAGAGATACTCTTTTGATAAACTTTACAAAAAGCCTCTAAGGCACCAATTTGATATAAAACAATAGCAATAATCTCTTGTAGTGAATAAGAAATATGCCGTCTTCCAAAACCTAGTAAATCTTGATATGAGGGATGGGCCCCAATTTCTACATTATACTTAACAGCCAAAGATACAGATTTACTCATAGTTAAAGCATCACTTGCATGAAATCCACAGGCTAAATTAGCCATATCTATATATGGCATTATCTCTTCATCATTACCCATCTTCCAAATACCAAAGCTTTCACCCATATCACAATTTAATTTTATATTCATATTAAATCCATTAAAAAATATTTTTTTATTATAACAAGTTTTATATTTAAATAATTTTTTTATGATTTTATCTATATAATTGTTTAAATTCAAAACAAAGAGTTAATTTTGGCAAAATGTAAAGAAGAGATAATTAGAAAAAATGAAGTAGCTAGTGATTTTAATGATAGTGAAACACTTTTTGATGATTTAAAAAATTGTATTACAATATTTGGAAGTGCTAGAGTTAGTGAAGATAATGAATATGCAATAGAAGCAGAATCTTTAGCTTATGACTTAGCAAAAGAGGGAATAAACATAGTAACAGGTGGCGGTGGTGGAATTATGAGTGCTGCAAATAAAGGTGCTTTTAATGCAAAAACAGCCCAATCCATAGGTTTAAATATAAAAATTCCAAAAGAGCAAAATCTTAATCCATATACAACTAGGAATTTTACTTTTAATTACTTTTTTTCTAGAAAGTTTATGCTTGTAAAACACTCACGAGCTTGTGTTGTTTTTCCAGGTGGTTTTGGAACACTTGATGAACTATTTGAAGTTTTAACACTTATGCAAACAGGTAAAATAGAGAACTATAGAGTCTATTTAATACAAAACTCTTTTTGGAAACATTTAGTAAAATTTATTAAAAAGTCTTTAATTAAAGAGGCAATGATTGATAAAAAAGATTTAAAAAAACTTATTATTACAGATGATTTAGAGTTTGTTAAAAGAGATATTTTAGAACTAATTAGTAAAACTAATTAGTTCTGATACATATGATATTTTGCATTCTCTTTTGAGATTCTATTTTGCTCATTTTTATAAAACTCTAAAGCTTCAGCTTTTATTTTTTCATCAATATCTATATTTAAATATTCATTTATACAATCATTTAAAACTAAAGCATAAACAATAGTATTTAACTTAACACTATCCTCATCTCTCATAAGTTTTGCTAAATCAACAGCATAAACAGCTTCTTGAAAAGTGTAGAATAGCCTTTGTGAGCTATCATTAAGCCTATAAGTATAAGCTTTTATATTTAAATAGTTATTATAAAACTCTTTATAATAATCAGAGTTTTTAAGCCAATTTGCATAATTTGAGAACTCATCTTTTAATTTAATTATATCCTGCGTTTCTAAACTTTTATTTTTATGTTTATGAATAAAATCTGTAATCTCTTCTAACAATTTATTTCCTAATTTTTTTGATATTATATCAAAATATTCTCTTAAGTTTAAAGTTTAATTAATAATTTTATCTAATCAAATTAAATAGGATATAATTTATCCTATTTAGTTTATAATTTCAACACATACATACTAAAACAAACTTTAGCTTTAGCTATTGTCTCCTTATATCTAGCGTTGAAACTTATGTTTCAGCGCTATTTTTTTATCTATATTTTTATATAATAATTCAAAGGATTATCAAATGAACAAAAAAACATCTATTATATTATCACTACTTTTATCATCTAACTTAGCTTATGCTAATTGGCAAGATTTGGCTGGTTCTGTTTTAAATTCAGTTACCCAAGAGAAAACAACAAACCCAACAACAAAGAGTTCTTCTTTGTCTAACTCTACTATTTCAAGTGGTTTAAAAGAGGCTTTAAAAAAAGGTGTTGAAACAGCTGTAAATAGCTTAGGAAAAACAAATGGTTATTATAATAACTCATTAGTAAAAATTCCACTACCTGATAACTTAGAAAATATAAAAGCAGTAGTTGCAAAAGCAGGTGGTGAAAAATATATAAATGACTTAGAGTTAGCCATAAATAATGCAGCAACACAAGCAGCCCCAAAAACAGCTGATATTTTTTTAAAAGCAATTGAAAAAATGAGTATAAATGATGCAACAAAAATATTAAATGGCCAAAATAACGCTGCAACAACATATTTTAAATCAAATACTTTAAGTGATTTAAAAGCACTTATCTCTCCAATAGTAAAAGAGTCAATCTCTAATAATCAAGTTGCTAGTTATTATCAATCTTTTAATAGTTTTTATAAATCAAATCTAAAAGCTTATGTGGAAAATAACTCTGTAATGTCATATGCAAAATCATTTGGTGTTGACTCTTATTTACCTGGCAATAGTGATGAAAACTTAGATGAATATATTACAAATAAAGCGATTGATGGACTTTTTGTGATGATAGAAAAAGAGGAAAAAGCTATTAGAGAAAATCCAGTTGAAAGAACAACTTCACTTTTAAAACAAGTATTTGGTAACTAAGTTACCAAATACTCATAATCTATCATCATTATTCATTGATTCTCTTCCAAAATAGTGTAAAAAGAAATTATTATTAACTAAACTAAAGTTATAGTCAAAATCAAGTCTTGGTTTATCTAAATATTTATACTCATATTTAGAGTCAAGATTTGAGATAATCATAGAGGCTAATTTTCCCTTTGAATCTATAATCAAAGTATTTGAATTAACTGAAAAAATATCGATAATATCAACATATTTTTCACCATCAACCAAATAAGTTGAAACTTCAAAATTAGATTTTAAAAATCTATTTACTAGTTTAAAACTTTTGAATTTACTTCTATTTTTAAACTCATAAACAAAATAACCACTAGCTAGTCCATTCCATTGACAACTATTATCTAATTGTATATTTTCAATAAAAAGTTTTCCATACTCTTTATTATCATCACTTAATGTATAAGTATCCAAAGAACAATCAGAATATTGATTCTCATATTTAGGGTTTAATAGTTCAACTCTTTTTATTGTGCCATTAAAATCAAAAGAGATAATATTTTTATGATTATCCAATGTTTTATAATTATATAAATTAAAATTTTCTACAGAACAAGCGGAAAATAGAACCGCAACAAACAATCCTAAGGCAAATTTAGAAAACATAAACAATCCTTTTTATTTTTTCTAATTATACTCTTTTTATTAGAATTTGTAGTTAGCAGCAACTACTGTTGATTTCTTTTTACTATCATGATTTACTGTTACAAAAACATTATTGTTTAAATAATTACTTAATAAACTTCCAGCAAAAGCCCCTGCAATATCAAAAGCTAAATCTTCATTATCAAATTTTGTATCACTTAACTCTTTTGCAAGACCTGGTAATGTTCCAATAATTGTTGAGTATCCAACTTTTTCATAATCATTTAAAGTTTTATATCTATCATGAATAAATGTTTCACTTGCATATCCAAAAATAGCAGAATAAGCAAAATGTTTTCCTGAGTTACTATCTTCAGCAAATAATGATGAACTAAAAATTGATAAACCTAAAACTGAAGCTACTAAAAATCTATTTCTCATAAACATACCTTTGTAAAATTTTCGCTTATAATATCATAAATAAATTAAAGAGTTATTTGTTAATCTCCATTAGCTGCAAAAAATTGTCTAATAGAGTTCTCTTTTACTAAGCTAATATCAAAATTAATAGCACCTTTTTCTTCATCATCAAAACTATAAACATAAGATTTTTTAAGAGATTGTAGAAGCTCTTTATAGAGTTTGCCTTTTGTATCTAAGATAAAAATATCTTTATTTACTTCCCAAATAAAGATTAAATGCAATATAAATTGTCCATCAACTTTATAAGTAGAAAACTCATAATTACCTATTTCAACTCTCTCTAAAAGTTCAAGATTAATTTTTAGTTTTTCTTTTAATAGCTTTGTGTAAAAACCCCTTGAAAGACCATTCCAAGAGCTTAAACTATCTAAATTTATATACTCTAAATATATTGATGATGTTTTCAAAGTATAAGCATGAATTACATATGAATCATGTCTTGTTTTTATTTCATAGGGTTCTAAATTATATAAATACCTATCATCATTTTGTAATTTAAAAGAGAGTTGAACATTATGCTCATCAAATAAAAAGATTGGACTACTCATTTTTGATATTGAAGAAATTATTTTTTGAAAAAAACCCATAAATAAACCTATATAGAAAAGTGATTTTATTATAAAATAAAAAACTTTTCTATTCAAGTATAAAAAGGGTAAATTTCTAAATTTAATTGAATTATAGTACAATTAGCCAATTAAATAATTTAGGATATTTTATGACTTATGAAGAGATGTTTAACAAAAACAATATTATTATCAATTTAGCAAAATATGAGATGTACTACCAAGTATCATTAGGTTCATTAATTTCAGACTCAAAAGTAAAGGATATTGACCCGACAATTGAACTTCAATATGCTTTAGGCTCTATTTATGAGCTAATTACACAAATAATAAGTGATGAAAATGCAGATGAAATTTTTGAAGTTGAATTACAAAAACAAGCCTCAATGGATGCCTTACAAATTTTTGTAAATGAGAATATAACTAGAGTAAAAGATGGAAAAATAAAAGTTGAGCAAATAGTAAATGCTATAAATGATGGAATATTTTTCCATGAAAGTATGATTGAAATTTGTAATGAAAATCTAGAAAATCAAATATTAAAATGGGATAAACTAATAAATGATGATTTAGCTCAAAAAATTTATATCTCTATAACAGAGATGCAAAAAGAGAACAAACAATAACTCCTACCAAGAGTTATTGTTAAATCTATCTTTATCTTTGATTACTTGAGCTGAAGATACAATATCTAAAACCATTTGGTGTTTAGTGTTTGAAAACCTCTCAATAATAAAATCGCATGTTTTTAAAAGCTCTTTTTCATCTTGTAATTGACTTAAAATTATTGTTTTATTGTGTAAAGCAATTGCAACTTGATTTAAAATAGTTCCTGTATATGCTTCAAACTTTTCTATAACTTCATTGTAAATATTAATTGCTTCAATATTTTTATTTAAATCTTTTAATCTACTAGCTTTATTTACTAAAGATTTTACATATAACTCTAAAATATATTGATTTTCATTTTGATTAAATTTTGAGATTAACTCATCATAAATTTTTATTGATTCTTCATGATTATTATTTTTTCCATAAATCAAAGCCATATTATATAAAGCTTGAGCTACATTTACTAAAACATCATTGTTAGTTGATTTTTGAAAATTTACAACTAACTCCCTATAAACTTCCAAAGCCCTATTCTCATCTTTTAATTCACATATACAAATAGCTTTATTTAAAAATGATTTTACTAATACTATTTCAAGTTCAGGTGATATATCATCAATATATTTTACAAGAAGTTTATTGTAAGTGTCTCTCTCTTTTTTATAGTTTTTCTGTTTTGCATAAATTAAAGCTTGGTTATAATATGCAAAAGCCAAAAACTTTGATATAACTTCGTTTTTATTATCAGCAAATTCAGCAATAATCTCTTTATAAATAGAGATTACCTCTTCATGCTTATTTAAACTAGTTAAAGCAGTGGCTTCTCCCATAAGTGCATAAAATCTATCAATTTGATTATTTGCTTTATTTAACATAAAAGGTACAAGTAATAAAGCCTCTTCAAACTCTCGTTTTTTTAGCTTTTCATTAAATTCAAAATAGATTGATTCAAATGTTTTTTGATTCATTTTTTTCCTTAGATTTTAAAAGGATAAAAAACTATTTGCAAGTTTTAACTTGCAAATAGTTATATTATTATAAAGCCTTAGCAGTGATTCTTGTAAGTCTTTGAGCAAAAGCAACAGTATCAGAAATCTCCATACCCTCACTTAATTTAGCTTGGTCTAATAAAACCCAAGAAACATCAGAAATCATGCTATCATCAGGGCAACCATTAAGTTTTTTAACAATTTCATGCTCAGGATTAATCTCTAAAACAGGAGCACTTAAAGGCATATCAGCACCTTGTCCCATAGCTCTCATCATTTGCATCATTTGAGCCATTTGTGCATCACCTGCATCTTTTGTAACACAAGATGGAGACTCACTAAGTCTATTTGTTACTCTAACCTCTTTAACAGCCTCACCTAGCATATCTTTAATCTTTTTAGTAATTGATTCAAACTTTTCTTGAAGCTCTTTTTTCTCTTCTTCACTTTGCTCTACTTTTGGAGCTTCACAAGATGTAATATCTTTAAATTCCCACTCTTTATAAGCTTGAAGTGCAGGTGTAATAATCTCATCAATCTCTTTATCATCACAAATTAAAACTTCAATATCATTTTTCTTATAAGCTTCTAATAGTGGAGAGTTTTTCATTACATTTTCATTTTCACCAATAATATAATAAATAGCTTTTTGTTCACTATCAGCTCTCTCTTTATAAGCTGCAAGTGAAGTCATTTTACCTTTTTCAGTTTTTGTTGATTTGTATCTAATTAACTCTAAAATAGCCTCTTTATTTGTAAAGTCTTGGTAAGCACCCTCTTTTAAAGGTCTATTATACTCAGCAATAAATTTTTCATATTTTTCTTCATCTTTAGATAGTTTTTTAATCTCACCTAAAATTTTCTTCACAGAACCTTGTTTGATATTTGCTAAGATTCTATTCTCTTGTAATATCTCTCTAGATACATTTAAAGGTAAATCTTCACTATCAATAATACCTCTTACAAATCTTAAGTATGTTGGTAATAACTCTTTTTCACTATCTGTAATAAATACTCTTTTAACATAAAGTTTAACACCTGGTTGATAATCAGCTCTATACATATCCATAGGTGCAATTGATGGGATATAAAATAGAGTTGTATACTCATTTACACCCTCAGCTTTTGTATGAATAGTAAGCATTGGATCAGTTGAATCATGGGAAATAGATTTATAAAAATCATTATACTCTTCATCTTTTAGTTTTGATTTTGGCTGCATCCATAAAGCTGTTGCTTCATTGATTTTTTCATGTTTTTTCTCTATTGATTTTTTAGCCTCTTTACCAGCTTTTTTATCCTCTTCACTTAACTCTTCAGAAACCTCTTCACTGTAGTTTAAGAAGATTGGATAAGCAATATGATTTGAGTATTTTTCAATAATATTTTTGATTCTATGTTTGCTAGCAAACTCTTCAGCCTCTTCATCTTTTAGTTTAATATAAATAACAGTCCCTGATGACTCTTTTGTACAAGTAGTTAAATCAAACTCTCCTGTTCCATCACTTGACCATTTATAAGCTGTCTCTTCTCCAGCTTTTTTAGAAATAACATCTACTTTTGAAGCTACCATAAATACAGAATAAAAACCAACACCAAATTGACCAATAAGATTTGAGTCTTTTTTAGCATCACCTGTAAGTGCCTCAACAAATGATTTTGTACCTGATTTAGCAATAGTACCAATTGAAGCGATTAAATCCTCTTCATTCATACCAATACCATTATCAACAATAGTTAAAGATTTATCCTCTTCATCAAAAGAGATATTAATCTCACCTTTCCAATTTCCATAAGCCTCTTTAAGATTTTCATCAGTTAATCTTAAATAGTTTAATTTATCAATAGCATCACTACTATTTGATACAAGTTCTCTTATAAAAATCTCTTTATTTGAGTATAAAGAGTGTGTCATTAAATGTAATAATTGTCCTACTTCTGTTTGAAATTGATGTTTCGCCATGAATTTCTCCTATAAATTTTAATTTTTTGTAGAAGAAATTTTATCAAAACTTTATAAAAGGAAGCTAAAGTTTTGATAAAAATTAGCACTTTTTATATTTAAGTGCTAATTTTAAACATATAAATCTTATTATATTTCAAGATGAAAATAGATAAACTTTCACTTTTAAAGGATGAAATTATGAGTAAAGAAAAATTTTTAAATGATTGTAAAAAAGTATATGAATACCTAAATACTCAAAAAAATGATGTTAATAAAATAATAGGTGATTTAGAGAATAAGAGATTTGAAAATCTACAAATAATTGATGAGTTTGCAAAAAGCTTAGAATTGGATTTAAGTGAAGAGTTAAGATTTGCACTTGTTACTAGATTAGTGAATTTAAGAGATGATTCCTTAGTTCAAGTACTAAAAAAACAAGGCTTTAATGAAAAAGAGATAATAAACTTACAAGAAAAAGCTTATCTTTTTATTAAAGATTTTTGGCAAGCAAAACACAAAAATACAATAAACTTTATCAAAGAAAATAATCTTCTAACACCATTTTATCAAGCAATATTTGAGGGAGTTTATGATGTGGGTCTACAAATGTCAGCATGGCAAAGCTCTTGGACAGCACATATTATAAATGGTATAAATAAAGAGTTATTAGAGAAGTTTGATGACAATGAAGCAAAAGTTTTTGAATATTTAGAGTCAAATAATCTTCTTGATTTAGGACATAATGGTATCACAGCAGATAGAGTTTATTCAGCACTTGTAAAAAAAGATGATAAATATGAGAGTGAAGCATATATTAAAGCATTTAAAAAAGAGTGCACTGAAGTTATAAATGCCTTAGAAGAGTTTGAAGAGAGATTAATAGAGCTTGAAGATGATATTTATGGTCAAAAGTGGGATTATATTTTATATATCCAATCATTAATCCAAGCATTTGGTGAGAGTAATGAAAACTCATTAGTTTCAAGATGGGCTGATGTGGATAGAGCATGGATGAAAATAAAAGCTCCAATTCAAATAGGACATCCACTTGAATATTATGAAGATCACTTTAGAAAAGCAGTTGCCCTAGAGTGGGATATAAGATTTACAAATCCAGAGTTTGCACAAAATGACCATAGAGTAACTAAAATAAAATCAGCATTTGAAAAAATCTATGATAGATGTGAAAAAGATGATAAAAAGGAAAAAATCTATAACTTTTCACTTAAATCACTTGATAAAGTTCAACTTTATATAGGACGACCTGCCATATTTTTTGGAGCAGAATTCAATGGACTTTTTTCAGCACAAGTTGTACCAAATGATGAAATAGTTAGTTTAGAAGAGGGTAAAAAGATATTTGCTTTTGCAGATGAAATTTTACAAACAAGCAGAGCTAAACCATTTTTACGATTAAGCGCTGAAATATTTGGACATGAGTTTTTAAGTGAAGATAGAAGATTTTTATTTAATGAAACTTCATCTTGGCATCAAGTTTATGATATCACAACTATTGGGCATGAGTACGGACATATTTTATGGTGTGATGATGAAACAGAATCACTTATGAATAAAACAGGTAATTTTAAAAATATCGAAGAGTTTAAAGCAACAACAGGTGGATTAATATCATTTTTCTTGGATAATGATAAAGATGAAAAACATCTTCAAAGACAAGTTTTAATTGATAGTGTAAAAAGAGCTGTTGGACTTATAGGATGGATGGAAGTTGATGAAGTACAACCATACTATTGTGAGGGATTAATACATTTAGATGGATTATTTAACTCAAAAGTTCTATCTTGGGAAAATGAAAAATTAATCATAGATTTAAGTGATGAAAAGTTTGAAGAGCTTAAAAAATGGTATGTGGAAACATACACTTCTTTAGCAAAACATTACCTAGATAAAAAAGACGCAACTCTATTTTTAAATCAATTTGCAGTAAAAGAGAAAAAATACTTTATGCCTGTAAATAAAACAATAAATGAGTTTGTAAAATACTATTTTGAAAGATATAAAGAGATAGGTCAAGAGTTAGATACAGAAGATAAAAAAAGCAACTATATAAAATAAGAGGCAAAACCTCTTATTTATACTACTAAAAGACAAATCTTACTGATATAATAATCTAATCAAAGGACATATCATGAAAGTACTACTTACAGGTTCAACAGGTTATATTGGGAGAAGATTAAAATTAAAACTTTTAGAAGATAAAAATATCTCTTTAAGGCTTTATGTAAGAAATAAAAAATCTGTTGTAACAAATGACAATCAACTTGAAATTTTTGAGGGTGATTCATTTGATGCAGAAGCTTTAGAAAAAGCTTTAACAGGTATTGATACTGCTTTTTATATGATTCATTCATTAAATAGAAAAGATTATAAAAACCTTGATAAAATCTCAGCACAAAACTTTATTGATATTGCTTCTAAATGTAAGGTTAAAAGGGTTATTTATTTAGGTGGTCTTGGAGTTGAAAATGAGAATACAAGTGAACATCTTCTAAGTCGTCTTGAAACGGGACGTATTTTAAGTAGTAATCCTAATGTTCAAACTATTTGGATTAGAGCTGGTGTAATCATTGGTTCGGGAAGTACTAGCTTTGAGATTATTAGAAATTTAACTGAAAAACTTCCAATAATGACAACACCAAAATGGGTTGAAACAAAAGCACAACCAATTGCTGTGGGTGATGTACTTAATTATCTTTATGAAGCAATTTATTTAGATAAAAAAGAGAATTTAATTGTTGATATTGGAGCTGAGCAATTAACTTATAAACAAATGATGCTAAAAACAGCTGAAGCTTTGGGATTAAAAAGATATATTATTCCTCTTCCTTTTTTATCAATTACCCTATCTTCATACTGGCTAAATCTTTTCACGCCTGTTAGATTTGGGGTTGCTAAGGCTTTAATTGAGGGTTTAAAATCTGAAGTTATAATTCAAAATGACAATGCTAAAAAATACTTCCCAAATATAGAACCAATATCTTATATAAATGCTGTAAAAAAAGCAGTTGAAGAGATAGAAAAAAACCAAGTTATTAGTCGATGGAGTGATAGATTTGGAAAAGCTTGGGATAAAGACCACTCAACAGATTTAGCAGATGCAATTTTTGTAGATAGAAGAATTGAGTACTTTAAAAAAACAACAAAAGAGAAAGTCTATAAATCATTTATCTCAATTGGTGGAAAAGAGGGTTGGTTTGATTATGATTTTTTATGGAAAATTAGAGGTGTAATTGATAAATT
>CBFIGT010000014.1:0-31121 GCA_965662175.1 Arcobacter sp.
TTATGCATGATATTGTTGAAGATACTATTTGGACTGAATACGAAAAACTTCCAGTTATTAGTCAAGAAATTATTGTTGCTATGAAAGATGTAACTGATTTCAAAGAACAACACCCTTTTTTAAAGTAGTTTAAAATGGAAGATTTAAAAAATAAGATAATATGTGAATGTGGAGAGAAAACAATTCTTGATGCAGTGAAGATATTTGAAAATACTGATCTTCCATATAAGAAAGCAAAAAAACTAGTAACAGGTTGTAATAAAACTTGTTGTAGAAAACCACTAATGGCACTTTTTAATATGGTTGACTTTGGATTTGTTGATTATGATGAGGTATCATTTTTAATTGATGCCATGAATGATAGGATGAGAGGTTAAAATGAAAACTGAAATAGAAGACTTTATAAGATGGGTTCATTCAAATGGATTAAACTCTTTTATCTCTACTCATATTGATGATATAAAGGGTATGACTCATCTTGATTTATCAAAAAAGAAGATTAGAGAACTTCCTGAGACTTTTAGTGTCTTAGAAAATTTAACAGTGTTGAAAATTTCTAATAATAGATTAAAAAAACTTCCTAAATGTATTGGAAGTTTTAAATATTTAAAGAATCTTCAATGTGAAAATAATCTATTAGAAGAGATACCTGAAAGTTTAGGTGATTTACCAAAATTAATGATTTTAAATCTTAATGGAAATAGATTAAAATCTTTACCTGAAAATCTTTATAATTTAAAAAGTTTAACAAGATTAACATTAGCTGCAAATAAGATTGAGAGTTTATCTGCTAGTTTAGAAAAACTATCAAAACTACTCTATTTTTCACTTGATACAAATGAGTTAAGTGAATTACCCGATAGTTTTTCAAAAATGAAATCTCTTTATTACTTAGATGTATCTTTTAATAATCTTAAAAAACTTCCTAAATCAATCTCTTTAATAGAGGAGTTACAAACACTTTTATTAGAGGGAAATAAAATAGATGATTTACCCTCATTGGAATCTCATGATATGCTTATAAAACTTGATTTAAGTGATAACTCTTTGAAATCACTCAATTTTAATATAAGTAAATTAGAGGATTTAAAAATACTTATTTTGGACAACAACTTTTTAACAGCACTTCCCGATGAAGTTTGCCTATTAGAAAATTTAGACCATTTAAGTATTAGCTCTAATGAGTTAATAAAGCTTCCAAAAGATATTGGAAAGCTTAGTAAGTTAGAAGAGTTGGATATTGAAGATAATAATATAAAAGTTTTACCTGAATCATTTTACAACTTAAAAAACTTAAAAAATTTATATCTAGCTAATAATAATGGTTTGAAAAAACCTGAGGGAATGGAATTTGAATATTGTGATTTATAAAAGGAGTTTGTTATGAGAGATTATGATTTAATGGAAAAAGAGATTTTAGAGCTTTTAACAGCTCACGCTAATGATAGATATTCAAAAGAGATATTAGCACCTTGGATATCAAAAACTTCACTAAAAATGGGTCATTTATACTCTGATTTAGGATTAGAAAGTAGAGAAGCTATGGGTAAATTTATGAGTGCAAATTTTAGCTCACTAGCAAAACTTAAACCAAATGATGTTAGATGGAAAAAATATTTATATGATTGTATTGGTAAAACAGCGCCCGCTTGTGCTAAGTGCAATGATATTACAAACTGTTTTCAATGCTCCCTTGCTTCATAATATAAAAAAGTTTTTAATTTTTTATATATTTTTAAGTTAAATTCATTATTATTTCTCTCATGACCCTCCTAAATTAATATTTTAGGAGTACATAATGAATAAATTAGTAAATAAATTTACAGAATTTAAGCGTGATTTTTTAATTGTATTTGCATTAGAGTTTACAATAATAGCAAGTACAGCAATTTTTATACTAGGAGAGTAAATATGGATATGTCCAATTCAGACTATGATGTCTCGTACGTCACTTATAAATATAAATATAATTTTAAAAATTTAGAAAAAAAAGGAGGGTCATTTAAAACCACTTTCTAAATTTCTAAAATGAAGAGTGAATTAATTTATAATTCACTCTCAAACTTTTCAAAGATATCTTTATCTTTTGACTCTATTTTATATAGTTCACCCTCAAACTCAAATTCCAAATAATTAGCATGTAACCAAAGTCTATCAGAACCACTTAACTCAACTCTTTTTTCATGGGCTAGTGTTTTATTTAAATAAGAATCAACGCTAACATCATCAATATCATAAATAGGGTCTCCATAAATTGTATGACCAATTGAATAAAGATGAACTCTTATTTGATGTTGTCTTCCTGTTATTGGTATAGCTTCAACCAAAGTAAGATTTTTCTTTGCATTGTATTTAATTGGATTTATAATAGTAACAGAGTCTTTCCCCCCATCACCTGCTTTCATTCTAACACCAATAGCTCCATTTTCCCTTGTGATTTTTTTATCAATTGTAATTGACTCTTTTATTTCACCCTTTACAATGGCTAAATATGATTTTTTATATTTTTTTTCTTGGAACATATTTTTTAATTGTGCCTCAATTTCTCTATCTTTTGCACACATAATTAATCCAGATGTTTCCATATCTATTCTATGTACTAAATTGGCATCATCCCCAAAATGAAACCTAACTTCATCAAGTAAAGAGTATTTTGTATGTTTACTTATAGGATGTACCATAAGTCCTGAAGGTTTATCAAATATAGCAAAATTTGCTGTATCATACATAGGTTTTAAGCCTTGAGTATGCCCCTCAAATTGTGCTATAAAAATAGTATCTGATTTTATTATTTTTCCATAATGAAAAGCTTCATTATTTTCATCAAAAACTCTTCCTTTAGATAAAGACTTTTGCGCTGTAGACGTCTGTATACGTAGGTTTTTTACTAAATGGATTTGTATTTTTTCACCTATTAAGGCTGGATATTTTTTTAAAACAAATGGCAAGATTACTTCCTCAAATTAAGTCAAAATTTATTCAAATTTAATATATATCTATAAGTAAATTGGATAACATATCATATTAAAAAAATGAGAAATTTTTGATAAAAGTTCAAAAGTATTGATAATAAGGGAATCGTAAATGGTAGAAAGATACGCAAGAGAAGAGATGACACAACACTGGACACAACATGCAAGATATGCAGCTTGGCTTGAAGTTGAAAAAGCAGCTGTTAAAGCTTGGAATAAATTAGGTCTTATACCAGATTCTGATTGTGAAAAAATTGTTAAAAATGCTACTTTTTCAGTGGAAAGAATTGAAGAGATAGAAGCTGTTACAAAACATGATTTAATTGCTTTTAATACAAGTGTTTCAGAATCATTAGGTGATGAATCAAGATGGTTTCACTATGGAATGACTTCTTCAGATGCTGTTGATACAGGTGTTGCATTACAAATGAGAGCTTCATTAAATATTGTTATAGAAGATGTAAAAATGTTAATGGACTCTATTAAAAAAAGAGCAAATGAACATAAAATGACTCTTATGGTAGGACGAAGCCATGGTATTCATGGTGAGCCTATTACTTTTGGTTTAACTTTAGCTGTTTGGTATGATGAAATGGCTAGACATTTGTTAAATTTAGAGCAAACAATGGAAGTTATTTCTGTTGGTCAAATCTCTGGAGCTATGGGTAACTTTGCTCACGCACCACTTGAACTTGAAGAGTTAGCAATGGCTGAACTTGGACTTAAACCTGAACCTTGTTCAAATCAAGTTGTACATAGAGATAGATATGCTAGACTTGCAACTGCATTAGCTTCTATGGCTTCTTCAATAGAAAAATTTGCGGTACAAGTGCGACACTTACAAAGAACAGAAGTTTATGAGTGTGAAGAGTATTTTGCAAAAGGTCAAAAAGGGTCTTCAGCAATGCCACATAAAAGAAACCCTATTTTAACTGAAAATATTACAGGTCTTGCACGTATGATTAGAGCTTATGCAATTCCAGCTATGGAAAATGTTGCCTTATGGCACGAAAGAGATATTTCTCATAGTTCAACTGAAAGATTTTGGTTACCTGATGCTTTTATCACAACTGACTTTATGTTACATAGAATGAATAATGTAATTGCAAACTTAACTGTTATGCCTGAAAATATGATGAAAAACTTAAATCAAACTGGTGGATTAGTATTTTCTCAAAGAGTATTACTAGAGCTTCCAAAAGCTGGAGTTTCAAGAGAAGATGCATATAGAATTGTACAAAGAAATGCAATGAAAGTTTGGGAAGAGATTAGCCAAGGAAAAGCTACAACAAATGAAAAAGGTGAGTCTTTATACTTACAATATCTATTAGGTGATGAAGAGTTAAGAAATTCATTATCAGAAGAACAAATTAGAGAGTGTTTCAACTTTGATTATTATACTAAAAATGTTGATGCAATTTTTAACAGAGTTTTCAAATAAAAAAATAATAAACTATTAAGAGGTAATCTTATGGCACTAATGATTCAAAAGAGAAATGGAAGAAAAGAGGTTTTAGATATTACTAAAATCCAGAAAATGACGATAGAAGCAACTAATGGACTTGATGGTGTAAGTCAAAGTGAATTAGAGCTTGATGCACATATAAAATTTATTGATGGAATGAGTTCATCTGATATTCAAGATGCTTTAATAAAAACTGCAATTGAAAAGATTGATATTGATGTACCAAATTGGACATTTGTAGCGGCAAGATTGTTTTTATTTGATTTATATCATAAAGTAGGAAGAGCTACAAATGGTATAAAAGGTGAAGCTTATTGCCATATTAAAGATTATATTAAAATCGCACAAGATGCAGGAAGAATGATACCATCTTTAGAAGAGGGTTATGATTTAGAAGATTTAAATAGTTATATTGACCAATCTAGGGATTTTCAATTTAACTATTTAGGTATTAAAACACTTTATGATAGATATCTAATCAAAGATAGAAATTCAGAGCCAATCGAACTACCACAACATATGTTTATGGGAATTGCAATGTTCTTAGCTCAAAATGAAGAGAATAAACAACAAAGAGCAAAAGAGTTTTATGATGTTGTTTCTAAATTTGAAGTTATGTTAGCAACTCCAACACTATCGAATGCTAGAACAAATAGACATCAATTAAGTTCATGTTATATAGGTTCAAGTCCTGATAATATTGAGGGAATTTTTGATGGATATAAAGAGATGGCACTATTATCTAAATATGGTGGTGGTATTGGTTGGGATTGGAACCAAATTAGAAGTTTAGGTGGTGCTATTGATGGACATAAAAGTGCAGCTGGTGGTACTGTTCCATTTTTAAAAATCACAAATGATATTGCAATTGCTGTTGATCAATTAGGTACAAGAAAAGGTGCTATTGCTGTTTATTTAGAACCTTGGCATATGGATATTTCTGATTTCCTTGATTTAAAGAAAAATTCAGGTGAAGAGAGACGAAGAGCTCATGATTTATTTCCAGCACTTTGGATTTGTGATTTGTTTATGCAAAGAATTGTGGATGATTCACATTGGACACTATTTGACCCATGTGAAGTTAAAGATTTATCTGAACTTCATGGTGATGCCTTTGAAAAAAGATATGTAGAGTATGAAAACGATGATTCTATTACAAAAGAGAGAATTAAAGCAAAAGATTTATGGAAAAAGATTTTGACATCATATTTTGAATCAGGAAGTCCTTTCTTATGTTTTAAAGATAATGCAAATAGAGCAAATCCAAATGCACACGCAGGACATATTAGAAGTTCAAATTTATGTACGGAGATTTTCCAAAATACAAATCCAAACTCTTATAAAATCAAACTAGAGTTTGAAGATGGAACAATTACAACTCATGAAGAAGAGGAGTTGATAAAAGTTGATACAGGAATTGTAAAAAAAGCAAATAAAGTTACAGCTTTAGACTCTATAGGTGGTAAAAAAATCTTTATAGTTGAAAAAGAGAAAACAGATGGAGATACAGCTGTTTGTAACTTAGCATCTATTAACTTAAGTAAAATACATACAAAAGAGGATATTGAAAGAGTAGTTCCAACAGCTATTAGAATGCTTGATAATGTTATTGACTTAAATTTCTATCCACTTAGAAAAGTAAAAGCTACAAACTTAAAATCAAGAAGTATTGGTTTAGGTGTTATGGGTGAATCTCAAATGTTAGCTGAAGAGAAACTTGTTTGGGGTTCAAATGAACACTTTAAAAAGATTGATTCTGTTATGGAGGCAATTTCATATAATGCAATTAAATCAAGCTCTGATTTAGCAATTGAAAAGGGTGTTTATCCAACTTTTGATGGTTCAAACTGGTCAAAAGGAATTATGCCACATGACCATGCTCCACAAGCTGTAAATGCTTTAGTAAACAAAGATCTGTTTGATGCTGGATATGATTGGGATAGCTTAAGAGAAAAAGTTAAAAAAGATGGTATGAGAAATGGTTATTTAATGGCTATTGCTCCAACTTCATCTATCTCTATTTTAGTTGGAACTACACAAGCTATTGAACCTGTGTATAAAAGAAAATGGTATGAAGAGAATTTATCAGGACTTATTCCTGTGGTTGTACCAAAGCTAAGTCCAGAAACATGGTCTTATTATACACCTGCTTATGAAGTTGACCAATTAGATATTGTAAAAGCAGCAGCTGTTAGACAAAAATGGATAGACCAAGGTCAAAGTACAAATATTTTCCTAAGCTTAGATAAGGCAAGTGGAAAATATATGCACCAAATCTATACATTAGCATGGCAGTTAGGTTTAAAATCAACTTATTATCTAAGAAGTCAATCTCCTGAAGCTGCAAATGATGTTGAAGATAGATCTATGGAGTGTTCAGGTTGTCAGTAGGATAACTTGACATTTTATATCTATAAAAGAGTATAACTATTTAATATAATGACAAAAAGAATATAAGGGAACAAAGTGGCAAGAAAAGTAATATATAATCCAGAGTCAAAAGAGTCACTAAATGATAGAAGAATATTTGGTGGAAATCCTGATGGAATGATAAATTTCACAAGAATGAAGTATCAATGGGCTCTAAATCTTTGGGATACAATGGAAGCAAATACTTGGTTTCCTAAAGAAGTTCAGATGACAGCAGATGCAAAAGATTATAAATATCTAACTCCTGCTGAAAAAAGAATGTATGATTTAGTTTTATCTCAACTTATTTTTATGGATTCACTACAAACAAATAACTTGATGGATAATATTAATCCATATATAACGGCACCTGAGGTAAATGCATGCCTTTCAAGACAATCTTATGAAGAAGCAAATCATAGTAAATCATATGCTGTTATGGTTGAATCAATCTCTGATAATACAGACAAAATCTATGATATGTGGAAAAATGATAGTAAACTAAGAGAAAAGAATGATTATATAGCAGGTGTTTATAAAAATCTTTCAGGTGATTTAAGTGATGAAAAAATAGTATTAGCAATGTTTGCTAATCAAATTTTAGAGGGTTTATACTTTTATGCAGGATTTGCAGCTATGTATGCCTTAGGAAAATCAGGAAAAATGCTAGGGAGTTCTCAAATGATTAAATTCATCCAAAGAGATGAAGTTACTCACCTTTTACTTTTCCAAAATATGATTAACTCCACAAGAAAAGAGAGACCTGATTTATTTACACCTGAGTTAGAAGCACAAGTTAGAGCAATGTTTAGAAAAGCAGTTGATTTAGAAGCTTCGTGGGGTTCATATATAACACAAGGTCAAATCTTAGGTTTTACAGATGGAATCATAAGACAGTATATTGAGTATCTAGCTGATAAAAGATTAGATGCAGTTGGATATAAACCAGAATATAATGTAAAACATCCAATTCCATGGGTAGATGGATATTCAAGCTTCAATGACCAAAGAACAAACTTCTTTGAGGGTAATGTAGTAAATTATTCAAAAGGTTCAATTAATTTTGATGATTTTTAGGACCTATTTATGGGTTCTAAAAATGATATAGAGTTAGGAGTTTTACCATTTTTTTTCAAACACTATTTTAGAAAAGATTTTGATTCAAAAATAATTAAAATTACTAAAAGAAAGAAAAATAAAATTATTAAAGATAGGCCTTTTTTAACAAATGCTTTTGTTAAATCCAGTTTTCAAGATATTTTGAATAATACAATATGTATTTTAAAAAATGAAGAAGAAAGCGTATATGATTGCTTATCTAAAATAGTACTTCACATAAAAGATGAAAATGGTAAAAAAGAATTAAAAGAGAAGAAAGTCATTTATCATATTATGTCAGGGAAAAATTGTAATTTCATCAAAACAATATATGTAACAAATGAAAAACAAATTAGAAAAAGCTTTTGTGAATCAAAAGAATTGAAAATATTGAATAAAGAAGAGTTTATATCAAATTAAGAGGCGGGAGAGAACCTCCCCGCATCTTTCCTGAACTGGTTACGCCCCGCATAAATGCTTAAAGTCCAAGGCACATGGAATCCCTAATTTCCACCTCTCTTAATTTTATAACGCAATTATTACATAATTACTATAAACAAATGCTTTGAGTAGTAATTTAGTTATTAAAAAGAAGAAATAAATATTAAAATCATATTTTTTAAATTTTAGAATAAAGAAAAGTCAGAATATGTTAAACTCCCAAACAATCATTGGAGCAAATAATGACAACAAAAAAAGAAATAGAGCAACTATTGGATAGTCTAAAAAAAGTAGCTTTCTACGTAGGTCATGGAAAATATAACGACCATATGAGCTTAGAAAAAGTACAAGCCATCAAAGAAACTCTAGAAAAGATATTAGAAGTTGAAATCGAATACAAAAACTCAAAAACAAAAGAAGAGATAGAAATAATCTATAAACGACTAGAAAAATTTAAAACTTTCACAATCATGGATTTTGTTGATTACGAAATAGAAAAAGTCTAAACCACTACTTCAAATATCTTCTAGCAATAATAGGTGCTAAATTAAAAACCAAAACTAATCTTACTATATGATGCATGGTAATATAAGGTACATTTGCAGCTACAAGTATAGCTATTAGATTTGATTCGGTTTGTCCACCTGGCATAAAAGCTAACATAATAGATAGAGTTGGGAAATCTAAACTAAGGTGAACAATTGCAACAAAAATAGTTGTTATAACAGCTAGTATTAAAAAATGCCCTAGTGTGCCAAGCAAAGTCTTGATTATCTCTTGAAATTTTACACCTTTGAAAGTAAATCCAATACTAGTACCAATAACAACTTGAACAAACTTTAGTAACTCATCAGGTGGTTTAGACTCAATTATACCAAGGGCAAAGGCTAACATACTTATAAACATAGGACCTATTAAATATGCTGCTGGAAGATTAATCTTTTTGCCCAAAATAGCACCTATTATTCCAATAGAAATCAATAATAAAATATCGCTAAAACTTAGAGTATTAAGTGGTTCTGTAATTAGTCTGTTTCCACTTATATCTATTTGAAAAAGATATTGGATTATAAAAGGTAGTGTTAAAACTATAAAAAATAGCCTACTAGCTTGAACTAAAGTAATTTTTGCTACATTTGCTTTTAGCTCTTCACCCAATAATACCATCTCAATAACACCACCAGGCATGGCAGCTAAATAAGCAGTTTTTTTATCAAAACCTTGAAACTTCCAATAATATAATATCCCTAATAAAGCAGTAATAATCACATAAGGAATCACAAAAAGTAGTGAGATAAAATAGTGCTCAAACTGCTCTAAAATAGCTGGAGTAAAAGCACTTCCAATAGTAACACCAACTATAACTCTAACAGGAGTTGAAAAGTAGTGATTTGGTTTTTTTATTGGAAGATTTTCAAATCTAATAAGTATAGAACTTATAAAAATAGAGCCTAAAAGCCAAGGAAGTGGCAGGTTTAAATATATAAAAATTATTGCACCAAATGAAGAAATAAGAATAGCAAGTAACATTTTATAAAGATTATTCAAATTTCTCCTAGTTAAAGTTTTTTCGAAGTATACAATATAATATTTTAATACAACTAGCAAGTTTAGTTAAAAGCTCTAAACTTTTTATTGATATAATCATAAATTATTAACAAAGGAATTTTAGTATGGAATTAAATAAAAAACCCTATTTAGAGACAATGCCAGATGAAAATGGTTACTTTGGAAAATTTGGAGGTTCCTTTATTCCTCCCCAACTTGAAAAGCCATTTGAAGAGATTAATGAAGCTTATAAAAAACTATCTAACTCCCATGAGTTTTTATATGAATTAAATAAAATTAGAAAATATTATCAAGGAAGACCTACTCCTGTTTATTATTGCAAAAACCTTAGTAATTATGCTGGTGCTGAAATCTACATGAAAAGAGAAGATTTAAATCACACAGGTGCACATAAATTAAATCACTGTATGGCTGAGGCTTTACTAGCAAAATATTTAGGTAAGAAAAAGCTTATAGCTGAAACAGGAGCTGGGCAACATGGTGTTGCACTTGCAACTGCAGCTGCTTATTTTGGATTAGAGTGTGAAATTCATATGGGTGAAGTTGATATTGCAAAAGAGCATCCAAATGTTGTAAGAATGAAAATATTAGGTGCTACAGTTATTCCAGCAACACATGGATTAAAGACTTTAAAAGAGGCAGTTGATAGTGCTTTTGAGAGTTATTTAAAAGACCCTATAAATACTATTTATTGTATTGGTTCTGTTGTTGGTCCTCACCCTTTTCCAAAAATGGTTAGAGACTTCCAGTCTGTTATGGGCTTTGAAGCTAGAGAACAGTTTTTAGAGATGACAGGGAAACTTCCTCAAAATGTAACTGCTTGTGTAGGTGGTGGAAGTAATGCTATGGGAATTTTTTCTGGATTTATTGATGATGAAGTTAATTTATATGGAGTTGAGCCACTAGGAAGAGGTGAAAAGCTAGGAGATCACTCTGCTTCTATTTCTTATGGTGAAGAGGGAATTATGCATGGATTTAACTCTATTATGTTAAAAGATGAAAAAGGTCAGCCTGCTCCTGTTTATAGTATTGGAAGTGGAATTGATTATCCATCTGTTGGTCCTGAACATGCTTATTTGCACTCTATTGGAAGAACAAAAATTGGTTTAGTAAATGATATTGAAGCTGTTGATGCTTTTTATAAATTATCACAACTTGAGGGAATTATTCCAGCACTTGAATCAGCTCATGCAGTAGCTTTTGCAATAAAATTAGCAAAAGAAAAACCAAATGAGACTATTTTAGTAAACCTAAGTGGTAGAGGAGATAAGGATATTGATTTCGTAATTGAAAACTATCCTATTCCTCAAAAGTAGTAAAAGTGAGATTTATCTCACTTTTATTTTTAACTTATTTTTAAAATTTTGACTCATCGTGATAAAATTCATTTATATCATTAAAACCCTCTAGAAAATATAAGAAAAAAGCTACCTCCTCTATCTCTTCAGGAGTTATTTGACCTTTCATGCTAGGCATTGTATCAAAGTGACGAATTACACCCTCTAAACAGATTGTTTTTGCTTTATCAGGATAATATAGATAATCTTTTACAAAATCAGCTGTTTCCATTAGATGAAACTCCATATCGTTTCTATCTCCTATTTGCTGTTTTAATCTAAAAGAGATCTCATTTCCTGTTGGAGCTTTTAAGTTTAAAAGTTTATTATCCTCTTCAATGAAGTTTTTCATTAAAAGTGGAATATCCATTGATTTAACGTGGCACGAGTTACATTTGTTATCAAATATCTTTTCTCCACTATCATATATCTCCCTATCAAATAATGGAGGAACCGCATATACATTAATAAGTAGTAGAAAAGGTAAAAATAAAAATCTCATAATAACTCCTTGTTTTTAGTTTCCTAAATTATAGAACTTTAAAAATAAATTTTTCTTGTATTCTTAATAAAAATATTTTTATTAAGAATAATTTAACTGTTGATAAATAAAATAATTTAGGATATAATATTTTCTTTTGAAAGAGAGAGAATGAGTATTTATAAACAAATTATATATTTATCACTATTACTTGTCGTTGTTATGGGCTTTTGTACTTTTACTCATATTAATGATTTCCCTGAATTAGAAGATAAAAAAGTTGAAATTATAGTTGAAACAAAAGATGAAAGTGTAGAAAAAAATAATAAGATAACACAAATATCTGTTCCTGAAGAGAATTTAGAAGAGAAAACTTTAGAAAAAGAGGAATTAGATATTAAAGAACTCTCTACAAAAGAGAGCATAAAAGAAGAGATTGTAGAAGAGAGTAAAGTAAAAGAAAAAGAGCCTGTTGATGACAAAAAAGTTGAAGAAGTAGAAGAAAAAGAGCCTGTAGTTGAGAGTAAAGATGCTCAAAAAGAGTTAGACTTAATTGTATCAAAACAGAAAATTTATTTTAAAAGATTAGGTACTGATGTAACAGAAAAGAGTTTTGTTGTTATTAAAGAGATATCTGAATATTTAAAACAAAATGAGAATATTAAAATTGAGATTGGTGGACACACTGATGCAAAAGGTAAAGATGACGTAAATGAATGGGTCTCTTTACAAAGAGCGTTAAGTGTAAAAAAAGAGTTAATTAACTTAGGAATTGACAAAAAAAGAATTAAAGCTAAAGGTTATGGAGAGACAAAACCCTTAGTTCCAAATGACAAAAATGGCTACTCAAGTGAGAATAGAAGAGTAGAATTTAAAATAATAGAGGAGTAATATGTTAATAATAGCTTCAAAAATAGTTTTGTGTTTACTAATAGTTGCAATAATATCTGGAATATTAGGATATTTAATTGCAAAAGCTAGGTATCAAACAAAAGAAAAAAGTTACGAAATTAATCCCATTTTACGAAAACCAGGGAATATTTATAATAAACCATTTATTTTAGGGCAACCAAGACCCTCAGGAAAAGATAATCTTAAACAAATAGAGGGAATAGATGCTGACATGGAAAACAAGCTTAATACTTTAGGTATATTCCATTATGAACAAATCTCTAAATGGAGTGAAAAAAATATCGAGTGGATTTCAGAATACTTCTCTTTAGAGGATAAAGTTAAAGAAGAAAACTGGATATCTCAAGCCAAAGAGCTTATGAAAAAGTAGGTTTTATTTACCTAGTTTTTCATCTAAAAGATTTTTTACACAAAAATCAATCATATCAAATACTTTATCAAAACCCTCAAAGCCATCAAAAAAATATGGGTCAGGGACATCTTCTCCATTAAATCCATAATCACCAAGTAAAAGTGCATTTTTATAGCCTAAGCTTTTTATGGAAGATATATTTTTTGAGTCAAGTCCAACAATAATATCGAACTCTTTAAAATCATTTTTATTAACTTGTCTAGCTTTATATGATGAGATATCTAATCCTCTTAATTTAGCTATTTTTTGAGAATCAGGACATGGAGGCTCACCTATATGCCAATCACCTGTTCCACAACTATCAACCTCTATTTTATAACTGTTTTTAAAAGCATAATCTCTAGCAATCGCTTCAGCAAGTGGTGACCTACAAATATTACCTAAACATACAAAAAGTATTTTCATAAAACTATATACCTACATCCAAATATTTTCTCATCATTTTAATCTCTTTTAAATCAATATCAGATGAAATAATTTCACTTTCATCATCCATTGTTTTAAGTCCAAAGGGAGAAATAATAGATGAGCCTTTTGCAAACTCTTCATTTGCACTACAAGAGGCTATTACAAAACATTGATTTGCCACAGCTAAAGCTTGAGTTAGGGTTTCATAGTTGTCTTTTCTAGATTTCCCCCACATTGCAGGAATAAGTATAATATCAGCACCTCTTATTTTTTGCCAATAATCAATATATCTAAGTTCAAAACAGATTAATACAGCAATTTTTAGATTATTGTAATTAAAAATTAAAATATCATCTTTATTGCCACTTGTAAAATATCTATCTTCTTGTGTTAATTTAAAGAGTTCAACTTTATTTTGAGTGTATAAAATTGCACCATCTTTAAATGTAAAAAAAGTATTGTAATATTTTCCATCTTTTTTTGTTGTCATTGTTAAAGATATTGTTCTTTGTTTTGAAAGTTCTAGAAGTTTTGTTTTTGCAATATTTGTAAAATTAGCAACCTCTTCTAATCTATCATAAGAGTATTCAGTTAAACATAATTCAGGAGCTAATATAAATGAATTAATGGGAGTTTGTAATATAAGCTTTTCAAGATAATCTAAATTATCTTGAAAATTAGGGCCTGTTTTAGTTTGAAGGGATATTAAGTTCATTTTTACTTTTTAAAATAAGCTCATTTAGTTTTGATTCATAAAGTTTTGCAATATCGGGGTCTGTTGATTCAAATCTAGTTACTAATACAGGTGTTGTATTTGAAGCTCTTACTAATCCCCAACCATTTTCAAATATAACTCTAACACCATCAACATCTATTATGTTTAGAATTTTTGGGAAGTTTTCATCTACTTTTGTTAAGTTCTCTTTGATTTTATCCATTAAAGGAAATTTCTCTTCTTCAGTTGTAGTTACTTTTATCTCTTCAGTTGAGTAAACCTTTGGAAGTGACTCTATCTCTTCATCTATATTCATTCCATTATAAATTAACTCAAGAACTCTAAAAGTAGCATAAATAGCATCATCAAAACCAAAATATCTGTCATTGAAGAAAATATGTCCTGAAACCTCAGCTGCCATATCAGCATTTAACTCTTTTAATTTTACTTTTAAATTAGAGTGCCCTGTTTTATACATAACAGCTGTACCCTTTTCATTGATTCTATCATACATAATTTGAGTACATTTAACTTCACCAATAATTACAGGATTTGTCATAGTTTTAGCAAATAATAAAGCCATAATATCACCTTTTACATTATGTCTTTTTGTTAAAAATGCAATTCTATCAGCATCTCCATCATAAGCAAATCCATAATCATAATCACCTTTTAAGGCTTCAATTACATCTTTTAAGTTTTTTTCTTCACTTGGGTCTGGATGGTGATTTGGAAAAGTTCCATCTGGTTCACAATATAAAGCATCATAATTAAGTTCAAGTGCATCAAGAATATCTGTTAAAACAGTATCAGCAACACCATTTCCACAATCTATGATTAGTTTTTCTTTCATACCTTTTAAGTGAGAAAACTCTTTTATCATATAGTTTTTATATAAGGTTTTAACATCAATCTCTTCATACGTAGTGTTATCTTCAATAAGCATATCTTGAGTCTCAACAATTTTTCTTCCCATTGAATAAATATCTTCACCAAAAAATGGAGAGTTATCAATAGTAATTTTGAAACCATTATATTCGCTTGGATTATGGCTTCCTGTAATCATAACAGAGGCATTTGGTTTAACTCCATCAAACTCTTGAAAAGAGGCAAAATAGTTAACTCCAGTTGCTACCATTCCCATTCCCATAACTTTACAAGCTGCTTTATTAAAACCTGATGTTAAGTAAGAAAATAGTTCAGGAGAGTGAGTTCTAGCATCGTATCCAACTACAACAGTAGGATTTTTTATGTTTGTTCTTTTTACTGTTTCTAATCCTAAATAGTAACCTATGAGTTTTGCACTTTGCTCATTTAACTCTGGACCTACAATACCTCTAATATCATACTCTCTGAAAATACTTTTGTTAATCATAATTAAACCTTAAAAAAAATTTTTCTGATTATATCTAAACTTTTTTATGAATAAAATTAGTTTTATTATTTTTGCAAAATTATGTTAATATACAAAATGAAATTTTTATGTATATTATTGATATTTATTTTTACAAACCTCTTTTCTAAAGAGCTTATTACTCCTTTGCATGTTATTTATGATTATGATACTAAAAAAGCCCAATTGGGAAGAGTTTTATTTCATGATAAAAGATTAAGTAAGGACAATGCTATCTCTTGTGCCTCTTGTCATGATTTAGCCAATGGTGGGGATGATAATAGAAAATTCTCCTTAGGAGTTGGTGGAGAAATAGGTAGTATAAACTCCCCTACAGTTTTAAATTCAAGATTCAACTTTGTGCAGTTTTGGGATGGAAGAGCAAAAGATTTAAAAGAGCAAGTTTTAGGACCTATTCATAATTTAGTTGAGATGAATACAAATTTCAATGATATTGTAAATAAATTAAAGCAAGATATATTTTATGTTGAAAGTTTTAAAGAAAACTATGGAAAATTGGATGAAGATAGTATTATTGATGCCATTGTGGAGTTTGAAAAAGCTTTAGTAACACCTAACTCAAAATTTGATAAATATTTATTAGGTAATGAAGATATTTTAAGTAGTGATGAAAAAGAGGGTTTTACTCTATTTAAAGATTTGGGATGTATCTCTTGTCACAATGGAGTTAATATAGGTGGAAATTTGTTTCAAAAAATGGGAATAGTAAAAGAGTATAAAACATCTAACAATAATTTGGGTAGATATAATGTCACAAAAGAGATATCAGATAAATACTATTTTAAAGTACCAAGTTTAAGAAATATAGAGCATACGGCACCTTATTTGCATGATGGAAGTGAATATAGCTTAAAAAATGTTATTAGGATAATGCTTGATTATCAAGTTGGATTTGATATATCAAATGATGAAATAAAAAAAATAGAACTTTTTTTAAAAACACTATCTGGAGAAACTCCAGCAATAATGAATGATAAATGAAACGAAGTTATACTAGCGCACTCTTTTTTATATTAATTATTCTATCTTTAATATATAGCATATTAGTAAATAATAAAAGAGTAGATGATTTTTTTAAATTTCATCGTAATATCTCTGATATTGTTATAGTAAATGATAATTTAAATGAGTTTATAAATAGCCCTATTAACTTTAAAAACTTTGATTCTATTAAAGATAACATAATCTTAGCCAATGAAAAAATTGCTTTTATTCAAAAAGATGTTTTTTTATTATCTGATAAAAATGGAGGTTTTAAAGAGGATTTTTATTTGCTAAAGAATAGCCTTGAAAAAAAGATAAAGTTAATAGAAAAATTAAAATCACATAGGGCTGTTTTAAATAACTCTTTTAGAAATATAATAAAACTTTTTCCAAATATTGAAAATCGAGAATATATAAAACTTTATACTAAAATTGTAACATTAAATATAAACTCAGAGTTTAAAAAAGATGAAATACTCAAGATGGCTATGGGTTTAAACTCCTCTTCAAAATATGAAAAACTATTTTTATTACATAGTAATGTTATCTCAAGGGAACTTTCTAAATATAATAAAATTAAAGAAGATATAAAAAACCTAAGACTTGATACTTATATTACAAAATTTGAGTATAAATACTCCTCTTTTATCAAAAGTATAATTGAAGAGGTTAAAGATACTATGTTGATTTTAATACTGATTTTAGCCTTTGTTTTAGGACTATTTTTAGTTTATGCATATGGAATTTTAAAAGACCAAATAGAGTTAAAACGTTTTAAAAATGCAGTTGAAAATAGTGATAATTTTATTATAGTTACTGATGCAAATAAAAAAATTAAATATGTAAACTCCAGTATGCTAAATATTATGGGATATAAAATGGAGGAAATTATTGGTAAAAATCCAAGCTTTTTTAGGGCGGGTTTTATTCCAGCTGAAACCTATAAGGATATGAATGAAGCAATTTATTCAGGTAAAAAATGGACTGGTGAATTTATTAATAAAACAAAAAATGGTGACTTAATTTATGAAAAAGCTTCAATAACTCCAATTTTAAATGAATCTGGAAAAATAGAGGAGTTTTTAGGAATTAAACTTGATATTACAAAAGAGAAAGAGATATTAAACTCTTTAAAAGAGAAAGACCATAGATTAACCCAACAAGCAAAACTTGTAATTATGAATGAAATATTAAACTCAATAGCCCATCAATGGAGACAGCCTTTATCAGTAATTTCAACAGCAACTAGTGGATTAATTATTCATAAAGAGTACGAAACTTTAAATAATGAAGTTTTTGATGACTTAACTTCTACTATTATGGATAATACAAAATATTTATCAAGTACAATTGATAATTTTAAATCATTCTTTAAAACCGGTAATGATATAACTTTATTTAATTTAAAAGATAGTTTTGACAAGGCTTATAAGCTAATAGAGTTTAGACTTTTAAATGATAATATTATTTATAAAATTCAAAGTGATGAGATATATATTAAGGGTATTGAAAATGATTTAATACAGGTTTTTGTAAATATTTTTAATAACTCTATTGAGGCCTTAGAGAATATAAATGATGATAAAAAATATATCTTAGTCTCATTTAAAAAGAGTGATGAATTTATTACAATAAAAATAAAAGACAATGCAAAAGGAATAGAAGATAAAAATTTATCTTCTATTTTTCAGCCATATTTTACTACTAAATATAATTCTCAGGGTACAGGTATGGGGCTTTATATGTGCCATGAAATTATTAGCAAGCAGTTCAAAGGTAAAATTATTTTAAACAATACTGAATATATGAAGAATAACAAAAAGTATAAAGGAGTTGAAGTGCTTATTATATTACCTTTACAAAAAGATATTGTAAATGAAATACCTAAGGTATGACAGATTATCTAATCTGTCCATTACCTAGAATTTTAAATTTAAATGTTGTTAAATCATTTATTCCCATAGGTCCTCTTGAGTGAAGTTTATTTGTTGAAATACCAACTTCAGCACCAAGCCCAAAAGCTCCACCATCTGTAAATCTTGTACTTGCATTTGCATATACACAAGCTGCATCCACCTCATTTAAAAACTTATTTACACTTGTATAGTTTTCACTAATTATTGCCTCAGAGTGTCCTGAACCATATTTTGAGATATGAGCTATTGCTTCATCTAAATCAGATACAACTTTTATAGATAAAATATTTGCTAAATATTCAGTATCATAATCCTCTTCCGTAGCACAATGAATATCTATGTACTCTCTTGTTCTTTCGCATCCTCTAAGCTCTGTCATATTTTGCATAAAAGCTTCATGTAAAGGAGGTAAAATATAAGCTGCCACATCTTTGTGTACTAGCATTGTTTCCATAGCATTACAAACACCTGATCTTGAACATTTTGCATTTATAGCAATAGAGATTGCTTTTTCATGATTTGCATCTTTATCAATATATGTGTGACAAAGTCCTTTATCATGTTTTACAACAGGAACAGTTGCATTTTCACAAACATATTTTATTAAAGCTTCTCCACCTCTTGGAACTATTAAATCAACATATTTATCTTGTTTGATTAGTTTTGCAACACCCTCTCTTGAAGAATCAGGTAAAAGTGAAATAGCGTTTTGTGGTAAACCATTTTTATCTAATACATCTCTTAAAACAGTTGCTATTGCTTTATTTGAGTGTTCAGCCTCTTTCCCACCTTTTAAAACACAAACATTTCCACTTTTAAAACAAAGTGCTGCTGTATCACTTGTAACATTTGGTCGGCTTTCATAAATGATACCAATTACACCAATAGGAATAGATACTTTTTGAATATTTAAACCATCTTCTGTAACCCAACCCTCTAATGTTCTTCCAACTGGGTCTTTTAGAGCTGCTATTTCTTTAATAGCTTTAGACATAGCTGTAACTCTGTCTCCTGTAAGTAAAAGTCTATCCATGATATCTGCTGTTAAATTATTCATTTTTCCAGCTTCCATATCTTTATTATTATGACTTATTATATAGTCACAATGCTCTAATAAAGCATCAGCCATCTCATTTAGTACTCTATTTTTAATATCACCACTTAATGTTGATATTAATCTACTACTTTTTTTGGCTTGTTCTAAAAATTGTTGCATAATTCTCTCTTTGAATATTTTAAGATAAATTTTATTCTATCTAATAAATTAAAAAAATTTAGTTAAGTTGGAGTGTTTTGAAGGGGTAGATACTACAAGAGGTGTAGTATCTACAAGGTAAAATTACGCTAAAGCGTTTAATTTTTCAGCTAATGCTTGCTTAGATGCAGCACCAACCATTTGATCAACAACCTCTCCATCTTTCATGAAAATAATTGTTGGAATAGATCTAACTCCAAATTTAACCGCTAAGTCTTGCTCTTCATCTGTATTTACTTTACAAATATTTGCTTTCCCATCAAACTCTCCTGCTAATTCATCAATAACAGGTGCTAACATTCTACAAGGTCCACACCAAGGAGCCCAAAAGTCCACTAAAGATAATCCATTACTTACTGTTGTATCAAAATTTTCATTTGTTAATTCTATATATTTTCCCATATTTTTTCCTTATTAATTAGTTGTGGAAAAATTTTATCCAATATAAAAATTTTTGTCAAGTATGTACTAAAAAGTTATATAGGCACTTTTAGGTAACTATTAAAGTAAATTTGTATAATAAAATAAAAAGATTATATATGGAAGCAAAAAAATATAGTTGTTATTTTCAATTAGCAACTGACATAATTGGTGGAAAGTGGAAAAGTATGGTTTTATGGGCTTTAAAAAAAGATATAAAACGAAATGGAGAGTTAAAAAGATTAATTCCTAATATTAGTCAAAAGATGTTAACTCAACAGCTAAGAGAGTTGGAAGATGTTGGGATAGTACAAAGAATAGTTTATCCAGTTATTCCGCCAAAAGTAGAGTATAAATTAACAGAAAATGGGAAAAAATTAATACCCATTTTAGAGCAACTTCATGATTGGGGTAAAGAGTACGCCCAATCAAGTAATATAAATATTGTAAAAAGTGCTAATTGTGTTATAGACTAAATTAAAATTTAGTCTATTTTCACTAGATATCTACCAGCTGCTTGTCCAGCTAATAAGGCTTCGTAAGCATCTTTAATTTCATCAAGTGTTATTTCAGTAGTTAAATTTTCAAGTGTATCTATTTTGAAATCACCAGCAATTTTTTTCCATGCTGCAATTTTTTTCTCTATTTTACACTCAACTGAATCAATTCCAATTAATCTAACACCTCTTAATATAAAAGGGAATACATTTGTATTTAATGCAAAAGATGATGTTAATCCACAACAAGTTGCAACACCATCATACTTTAAAACCTTTAGGGCTTCAGCTAAAATATTTCCACCAACAGTATCAATTACACCATCATATTTTTCACTTCCCATAGGTCTTTTATTTTCAAGATCAAAATCTTTTCTTAAAATTACCTCTTTAGCTCCAATCTCTTTTAAAAATGGAATTTTATCCTCTTTACCACTTATTGCAATTGGATTAAAACCTAATTTAGCCAAAATAGAAACAGCAATACTACCAACTCCTCCTGTAGCTCCCGTAACTAAAATATCTCCACTTGTAATACCATTATTTAGTAATTCATTTACCGATAATGCTGCTGTTAAACCAGCTGTTCCATAAATCATAATCTCTCTATCACTTATATTTTCAGGCATATTCACAAGCCAAGAATCAGGTACTTTTACAAATTGGCTATGTCCACCATTTGTATTCATACCTAAATCATATCCTGTAACTAAAACTCTATCTCCTATACTGAAACTACTAGAGTTTGATTTTTCAACTGTTCCAGCTAAATCAATTCCTGTAACATGTGGAAAAACTCTAGTTACTCCTGGATTTCCAACTGAACTTAATGCATCTTTATAGTTTAAAGATGAGTAAGTTACTTTAATTAGAACTTCATTATCTTCAATTGTAGGAACCTCAATATCTTTAATACCTGATTCAAACTTTTTATCTTCAACTTTTTCTACTACGTAGGCTTTCATTTTTATTCCTTGTATTTACTTATATTGAAACTTTAGCTAAAATACAACAATATAACAAGAACTAACAAAAAAGTTAGGTACTTACTAAAAAGATACTATAGGAGTTTTTATGGTTAAAAAAATGGAATCACAAGTTATAGAAAAGTGTCCCGTAGAAACAGCAATTGATGCTCTTGCTGGGAAGTGGAAAATTTTGATTTTATGGTATTTAAGAAGTGAAACAAAAAGATTTAGTGAATTACAAAGATTACTTCCAAGAACAACACAAAAGATGCTAATTCAGAAGTTAAGGGAGTTAGAAAATGATGGAATAATACAAAGAAAAGTTTATCCTGTTGTACCACCAAAAGTGGAATACTCTTTGACAAGTTATGGGGAAACATTAAAACCCATTTTAAAACAACTTTATTTATGGGGGCAAACTCATAAAGATAACAATTTCAAAAATAATTAGATATAATAATCAGAAAGGTTTTTTTTCCCATTGAAAAAGATTTTAATAATTGATGATTCTTTACACTCTGTCCAAAGAGTTTCTATTTTAGTACATAATCTTACAAATTTTAAAACTCAAACACCAAAAAGTATTGATTCAGCAATTGAACTTTTTAAAACAAATGAGTATGAGTTTGTAATCATAGAGCATAATTGTAAGAATTCAAATGAATTTATGAATTTTGCTTTAGAGCTTAAACCAAGACAAAAAATGATTTTATTAAGTGATAGCATTAATTGTCCTGTTGATTGTGATACTTGTTTATCTTTATATAAATTTGTAAGACTTTTAAAACCAATTACACCTGAAGAGGTATTAAAATATATTACTTTGGAAGATGAGGGAAGTTTCTTTTGTCCTAATAAATATCGTTTTGATAGTATTGATAATTTAGAAAAACTTTTTGAGTTTATTCATTTAGATGAGAATATTTATTTTATTAATAAAGAGTTGTATGATGATAAAATCATTATCAAATCTAAGTTTTCAAATAGTATTAGATTTAATGAATTAGCTAAAATACAAGATTTGATTAATAAAAAATATTTTAGCTTAAAGGTTTTATCAAATAACTCTTTGGAGATTAGAGCTATTTAGCTTTTTTAAGTAAGAAATAAACTACTGTAGTAATTCCAGCACTTGAAACAATCATTGTCATAATCATTATTTGATATCTAACAGCAATCATTGGGTCAACTCCTGAGAGTATTTGCCCTGTCATCATTCCAGGAAGAGATACTAAGCCAACTGCTAAAAGGGCATTTATTTGAGGTATCATACAAGCTTTAAAAGCTATCTCTCTAGCTTTCTCAAAAAAAACTTCCCTTTGTATCTCTTTTTCAAATCTCTCTATTGCTAATGATAAAGCATTCATTGTGTTAGCAAATATCATTCCAGCTATTGGTATTACATATCTAGGTTCATAAATAGTCTCTAAATCAAGTACAAAAAATGTGATTAAAATTAGATGTAATACACCTGTTATTGCTATTGATAAAAATATTTTAAAGTAGTGTTTTAAAGATTTATCTATGGTATTTCTTAATGCAATCCAAGATGAAACAGAAACCATAAATAAAACTATTAATACTCCAATATAATCATCTTTTTTTTCAAATAAAAAGATTAAAAAATATCCTATTAAAAGAAGTTGCACAAGCATTCTAATAGTTGAAATCACTATTTCATACTTATCCCCTGTCCATTTATAATAAAAATACCAAACAAAAATTAAAGGAATAAGTGTTAATGAAAGATTAAAAAAAGAGATGGTTTGCATTTTAGCTTTTGAGTAAATCTTTTAAACTATCAATAGGGTTTTTACCCTCAAGTATTTTTTTCACCTCATTTGCTATTGGGGTATAGATACTGTTTTCATAGGAAAGAAAGTATATAGCTTCAGCTGTTTTAACACCCTCAGCAACCTCTCCTAACTCCTCTAGTATTACATTTAACTCTTTCCCTTGAGCTAATCCAAGACCTACTCTATAATTTCTACTCATAGTAGAACTAGCTGTCAAAAAAAGGTCACCTGCACCACTAAGTCCTACAAAGGTAGATTTTTTACTTCCAAAAAATCTACCAAATCTTTCCATTTCAACTAAACCTCTTGAGATTAAAGAGGCTCTAGCATTATTTCCAAGTTTTAAACCATCACAAATACCACTTGCTATGGCTAAAACATTTTTATAAGCACCTGCAATTTCAGCACCAATAACATCTTTTGAATAATAAGTCTTAAGAAATGTTGGGAAAAATGGTTCAAAGGCTTCATATAGTTTTTTAGATTTTGAGTTTATAACTATAGCTGCTGGAAGTGCTTTTATAACTTCAGCTGCAAAAGATGGTCCTGAGATAAAACCAATATTTTTATTAGGAACAAACTCTTCATAAATCTCATTTAAAAATTTTCCTGTATGAGCTTCAATTCCTTTTGAAGCTACAAGTATCTTTTGTCCCTTAAATTTAAAGTTTTTTTCCAACCAAGCTCTTATCTCTTGGGCTGGAATTGCAATAATTAAGTATTCGCAATCTAATGCAGTCTCTAGGTCAACAAAATTTTTAATATCTTTTTTTGTTCTTGATGTTATAAAAACCTCTTGTTTTTGACTAAGTGCAAAATGAAGAGCTTGACCCCATTTACCAGCACCAATTACAGCAATACTATTTTTTTTCATTTATGCTAATCTTTGTTTTAAAAGTTCACTTACTTTTTGTGGGTTTGCACTACCTTTACTAGCTTTCATAGTTTGACCTACAAAAAATGCAAACATCTTCTCTTTTCCGCCTTTATACTCAGCTACCTTATCTTCATTATTTGATAAAATCTCATCAATCATAGCAAGAAGTGCACCATCATCTGAAACTTGTTTTAATCCTAGTTTTTCAATAACTGCATTAATTTCTGCCTCAGGATTTTGCATTAGGTAATCAAGAACCTCTTTTGCTGCTTTTCCTGATATTGTTCCATCTTCAATTGATTTAACAACAGAAGCTAATTTTTTAGCTTGTACAGGAGAGGTTTCAAGGGTAATACCCTCACCTAATCTTCCTTGTAGTTCAACTGTTAGCCATGTTACTGCATTTTTACCTGTAATGCCCTCACTTAGCATCTCTTCAAAGAAGTGAGCCATCTCAAGTTGACTTGTAATAACAGCTGCATCATACTCTTTTATTCCATAATCACTTACAAATCTAGCTTTTTTCTCATCAGGAAGTTCAGGGATTTGTGAATATTTTTCCATCATTTCATTTGTAATAATTACAGGTCTTAAATCAGGGTCTGGAAAATATCTATAATCAGCTGCATCCTCTTTTCCTCTCATTGATCTAGTTTCACCCTTTTCAGGATCAAATAGTCTTGTTTCTTGTACGATTTCAGTATCATGGATACCATCTTCCCAAGCTTCAATATGTCTGTTTACTTCATAAGCAATTGCTTTTTCAATAAACTTAAATGAGTTCATATTTTTAATTTCACATCTAGTATAAAGTTTTGTATCACCCTTTGGTCTAATTGATACATTAACATCAGCTCTAAATGATCCCTCTTGCATATTAGCATCACTAATACCTAGATATCTTACAATTGAGTGAAGTTTTTTAAGGTATAAAATTGCCTCTTCAGCTGTTCTCATATCAGGCTCTGATACGATTTCAAGAAGTGGAGTTCCAGCACGATTTAAATCCACATGTGAAACGCTCCCCGCATGAATACTTTTTCCAGCATCATTCTCTAAGTGAGCTCGTGTTACTCCAATAGTTTTTTGCTCTCCATTTGGAAAATCAATAACTAACTCTCCTAAACCTACAATAGGAACCTCAAATTGAGAAATTTGGTAACCAGATGGTAAATCAGGATAAAAGTAATTTTTTCTATTGAATATTGATTTTTGATTAATCTCTGATTTTAATGCAGTCCCTAACATAATTGCTTTATGAACAGCTTCTTTATTTAAAACAGGAAGTGCTCCAGGAAGACCTAAACATGTAGGACATACATTTGTATTTGGAGCTTCTCCAAAACTTGTTGCACAAGAACAAAATAGCTTACTATTTGTGTTTAATTGTACGTGTACTTCAAGACCAATAATTACTTCAAACATTTATTTCCTTTTATCTTATCACTTTTATATCAGCTGTTAATTTTAGTTTTTCAAAATACTCTTTTAAGAACTTTTGTTCTCTTTCGCCCATTAGAGTATTAAAGATTTTCTCTTTTACTTCATCAAATTTTAGAATTGTAACTCCATTTTTCTTTTTAACATGAAACATTACATATTGTTGATTCGCTGTAAAAATTGGAGTAAAAGTACCAACTTTTGTATCATTTAATAAAAACTTTAGTTGGGGATTTAATTTATCTTGTTCTAAAATAAAATCACCCTTTGCAACATCTTTTACCATTGCCATAGGGTTTTGAGTTAAAATCATTAGTTCTCTTTTATTTTTTGAACTATATTGACTAACTTCAATAGATTGTGCTGTTGTAAACATATTTTGATTGTTTTCATAATAGATTTTTAAATCTTCATCATTTGCAATAGCTAAATTTCCCCTAACTAATTTAGAAGCTAGTTTTCTTTTTAAAAGCTCTTGCTTTGACTCTTCTTCAAACTCTTTAAGATTTTTATTTTTTTGTCTAAGAATTGATTTAAATGTGTATAAATCCATTCCATTTGAAGCAGCAATTTTTTCAATATAATCATTAACTTCAAAAATATCAGCTGTAATATTCTGTTTTTCTAACTCTTGAGTATATAAAATTTCATCAATTAGTGAACTAATTGCATCAGATTTTTTTAACTGTTTATCTGAAATTCTTTGATTAATATCACTTAGAGTAATTGGCTCATCATTTACACTTAATGCAATTCCATTCATCATCGACGCATTTGAAATAGTAACTGTTGCTAATAGCGAAAAAAGAGCTCTTTTAGCAAAAAGTTGAATTCTGTTATCTCTCATCATTTAACCCTTTTTAATAAAGCAAATATTTTACCACAAAGTTGGTAAAATATTTGTTTGATGAGAGTTTAGATTCTATATTTTAGTAGATGTACATCTATTTACAAGGTATAAAATAGAGTTATAATCAAGTCCAGCTTCTTCACTTAATCCAATTTCACAAGTTTTAGATGTGGAGAATGCTAATTTAGCACCTTTTGTTTGCTCTTTTAAGCTTGATAAGGCTGATTTATTTAGTTCAGGGAAATTAAAACCTCTATCTCCTGCAAATCCACAACATTTTACATCGTTTGGTACAATTACCTCAGATGAACATAGTTTTGCTAATTTAATGAATTTTTCATGAAGTCCCATTTTTCTTGAGCTACATGTACTATGAATAGTAATAGCTTCATCAATTCTTGTAAACTCTAATGTTGGAACTATACAATCTATACAAAACTCAATTGGCTCATATATTTTAATATCACTAATAAAGCTCTCATGCATTTTTTTTGTACATGGGCTTGTGTCACATAAAACAGGATACTCTCCATTATTACTAGCTTTTATTAGTGCTTTTTCTAGCTCTATTGATTTTTGTTCTGCTTGTTTTTTGAAACCTTTTGATGAAAATGGCATTCCACAACATAACTCTTCAAGCTCTCTTGGTAAAATAATTTCAAAACCAGCTTTTTGTAAAATCTCTATAGTTGTATCATATAGAGTTTTATCTTCTTGAGAAAAACTACTTTGTCCCATTGTTCTACTAATACATGAAGGGAAATAAACTACTTTTTTATCACTTGATTTATTTGAGAATTTTTTATTTATTGACGTTCCACTTGGTAGAGTTGCACTCCATTTTGGTGTTCCAACTAAGTTTCTAAAGCCATTTGTCATTCCACCCATTATTGTAGTTCCTACAATATTATGAAATAAATTAGCACCTTTTAATCCAAATCTCATACCACTTAAGGTTTTTGAGAAATTATTTGCAATAAATGTGGCCATTTTATCTTGAGTTGGTGTAATTCTCTCATGTCTTAGATATTTTGTAAGTGCTCCTGTATCAATTCCTACAGGACATGAAGTTGAACATAAAGAACATGTGGCACAGGTTTCAAGTCCATCATAAACATAAGCTTCTTTAAGCTCTTTAGCTTCAGCTGTTTCTCCTAAAACTTCAAGTCTACTTATCTCTCTATTTAAAACAATTCTATGTCTTGGTGTAAATGTAATAGCATTTGATGGGCACATAGGCTCACAAAAACCACACTCAATACAAGTATCAACTAAATCATTTGTTGGAGGTAGTGGTTTTAGATTTTTTAAGTGTGCTTGAGGGTCATCATTTATAATAACACCTGGATTTAATATAGCTGTTGGGTCAAATAAGTTTTTAATTTCTACCATTAAATTTTTGGCAGTTTTCCCCCACTCTAACTCTATAAATGCAGCCATATTTCTACCTGTTCCATGTTCAGCTTTTAAGCTTCCTTGGTATTTTACAGCAACTGAATGAGTAACATCATTCATAAAATCATCGTATCTTTTCACCTCTTCATCATGATTAAAATCTTGAGTAAATACAAAGTGGAAATTTCCCTCAAGGGCATGACCGAAGATTAAAGCTTCGTCGTAATTATGTTTTTTAAATAAAGATTGTAACTCTAATGTAGCTTGAGATAGTGATTCTATAGGATAAGCAACATCTTCAATAATAACAGTTGTTCCTATTTTTCTAACAGCACCAACAGCTGGAAATAGACCCTTTCTAATTTTCCAAAATAGTGTGTATTCCTCTTCTTTTGTTGTAAACTCTACATCTCTAACTGTTGAAAACTCTTTTAAAATAGATTCAATTTGTTCTGTTTGTTTTGATAAATCATCTCTATTTTGGGCTCTTGTTTCTATTAAAAGTGCTGTTACTTCATTATCAAAATCTTTTAAGTATGAGGGCATTCCCTCTTTATTTTGAACAGATTTTAAAGCTTTGTTATCCATCAATTCAACAGCATCAACACTTATAGTTTTTGCATCTTTTGCTAATTTTATTTTTGAAACAGCTTTACAAGCCTCTTCTATATTTTTGAAAAATACTAAAGCACTAGCTTTATTTGGATAATCTTCAACAGTATTATATGTTATCTCTTCAATAAAGGCTAAAGTACCCTCACTTCCTATTATCAAGTGAGATAAAATATCAAACTCATCTTCATAATCAATTAATGCATTTAATGAGTAACCACATGTATTTTTGATTTTAAATTTTCTTTCTATTAGTTTATGAAGCTCTTCATCTTTTTTTGTTCTGTTTGATAACTCTTTTAGCTCTTCTAAAAATTTGCCATGTTTTTTTCTAAATTTTGCTTTAGACTTTTCACTTGCTGTATCTAGTTTAGTTCCATCTGCCATAATTAGTTTGATTGATTTTAGAGTTTTATAAGAGTTTTGTGAAATTCCACAACACATACCTGAGGCATTATTAGCAGCAATTCCTCCAATCATAGCTGCATTAATTGAAGCTGGATCGGGACCTATTTTTTTATTATACTCTTTTAAGATATTGTTAGCTTGTTCACCTGTTAGGGCTGGTTCTAAACTTATATAACTTTTATCATCAGCTAATTTAAAATTAGTGAATTTTCTTGATGTTATTATTAATATTGAATCACTAATTGCCTGACCTGAAAGAGAGGTTCCAGCTGCTCTAAAAGTAAGCGGCAAATTTAAATGGTGTGCTTGTTTTATTAAAAATTGTACTTCATCTGCATTATCTGCTTTTATTACTACTTTTGGTAAAAGTCTATAAAAAGATGCATCTGTTCCATAAGCTAAGATGTGAAGTTTATCTGTAAAGATTTGTTCTTTTTGAACTTTTTTTGAAACTCTATCAATAAACTCTAAATATTTTTCCTCTAACATTTTATTTCCTTTTTTATTTTCTATTTGTTAATTTAATAAAAAGTTCTTATTCAAGGCGAGGTACTGTGTAGATTCTTTGTTGGGGGTCGTTTATAAAAAAATACATAATGTCATGATGTTTTAAAATAATATTTGATAATAATCTTAAAAATCGTGACATTGTATTTTCTTTTTAGTTAGATATGCTCATTCCAAAAAACTCTGGATAGAAAGCAACTATGGCTAATACTATAATTTGTATTGCAATAAATGGTAAAACACCTTTATAAATTTGCATTGTCCTCACACTTGCAGGTGCACAACCTTTTAAGTAGAAAAGGGAGAATCCAAATGGTGGGGTTAAAAATGATGTTTGTAAATTCATAGCAATTAATATTGCAAACCAAACAGGGTCAATCCCTAATGTTTGTGAAACAGGAATTAATATTGGAACAATTATATATGAAATTTCAATAAAGTCAATAAAGAAACCTAAAACTAAAATTGCTAACATTGTAAATAAAATGAATCCCCATTTTTCATCACCTGGAAGATTTAACATGAAGTGTTCAACAACCTCTTCTCCACCTGTATATGAAAATACCATAGAAAAAGCAGTTGCACCTATTAAAATACCAAACACCATAGATGTAATTTTTACAGACTCTAAAGCAGCTTCTCTAACCATTCCCATTGTAAATGTTCTATAAAGTAATGCTAAACCAATTGCTCCTAAACAACCAACAGCAGCTGATTCTGTAGGTGTTGCAACACCTGCAAAAATAGAACCTAAAACTAAAACAATAAGTGTTAAAGATGGAATAATATCAATTAATGCTTTTTTAACTTGTTTAGATTTACTTCCTCTATTTGGGTCAGATGGAATTGCAGGTGCCATATCTTTGTTAAAATATGATACAACTAATATAAATATAATATAAGCAGCAACAAGGGCTAATCCAGGTCCAACAGCTGAAGCAAAAAGGTCACCAACTGGTACTTGAAAAACATCCCCTAAAATAATTAAAACAATTGATGGAGGAATAATTTGTCCTAATGTTCCTGAAGCACATATTGTTCCAGTTGCAAGTGGCACATTATATTTATACTTCATCATAACAGGTAAGGAAATAACTCCCATAGCAACAACAGATGCTCCAACAACTCCTGTTGAAGCTGCTAATAAAGTACCAACTAAAACAGTTGAAATCGCAACTCCACCTCTAATCTCTCCAAATAAAAATCCCATAGATTCAAGAAGTTTTTCAGCAAGTCCAGTTTTTTGTAAAACAATTCCCATAAAAATAAACATTGGAATTGCCATAAGAATTGTATTTTGTTGAATAGCATAAATTCTAAAAGGCATATAATCAAACATCAATATACCCTCATAAATACCTTCCCAAAGTCCAGCATCAAGACCCATTTCAACAATACCTGCAATAATTCCAAAAAACACTGAAACAGCAGCAAATGTAAATGCAACAGGAAATCCAATCAGCAGCATAAATAGCGCTGTAAAGAACATAATTATACCAATCATTTAGAATCTCCTATATGTTTTTCTTTATCTTTTAAATGACAAACTAACTCATTTTTAAG
>CBFIGT010000015.1:0-29452 GCA_965662175.1 Arcobacter sp.
ATGGTGTTGGCACCCCTTGCTGGATATACTGACTTACCTTTCCGTGCTGTTGTTAAAAAGTTTGGGGCTGATTTAACAATATCTGAAATGATTTCTTCAAATGCCTTAGTTTATAAATCTCAAAAAACAATTAAAATGATTGAAAAATCGCCCTCAGAAGATCCATATTTTGTACAAATTGCAGGAAATAAACCTGAGCTTGTTCGTGATGCTGTTGAGATATTAAATGATATGGAAGGTATTGATGGGATTGATTTAAACTGTGGTTGTCCTGCACCTAAAGTATTTTCCCATGGTAGTGGTTCAAATCTTCTTGGTGATTTAAAAAAGCTTGAGTCTATTTTAAGTACTGTTAAAAAATATAATAAAAAACTTTATACTACAGCAAAAGTAAGAATTGGGGTTAATGAAAAAATTCCAGTTGATATTGCAAAAGCAGTTGAGGCTTGTGGTGTTGATTTTATCTCTGTTCATGGAAGAACTCGTGCTGGAAAATATAAAGCTCCCGTTGATTATGATGCAATAAAAGCTATGAAAGAGGCTGTTTCAATTCCTGTAATAGCAAATGGTGATATTAAAGATTATAATAAAGCAAAAGAGGTTTTAGAGTATACAAAAGCTGATGGTGTAATGATTGGACGTGGTGCTATTGGTAAACCTTGGGTTTTTTATCAACTAAAACATGGTGTTGAAGATATAAGTGAAGAGATTAAAAGAGCGATTATTTTAGAGCATTATGACGAGGTTTTAAAATTTCATGGTGAACATGGTGCTATTATGTTTAGAAAACTGCTTCACTCATATTCAAAGGGTTATAGCGGTGCTTCTGAGTTTAGAGATATTATAAATACTATAAAAGACCCGCAAATAATGCGTGATATTATAGAGACTTTTTTTACATCAAACACAATTCAAAATTAATATTTAAAAAATTAATTTTATTCATATTTTATTAATATAGTTTTGATAAAATAATATACTTTTATTAAAAGGTTTACATTGAAAGAATTTTACTATGAATTAGTAATAGAGCCTGAGGGCTCAGAAGAGATTTTCGTTGATTTATTAGATACTATTACACAAAGTGCAATAGAGTTTAGTGATGGAAAACTAATCTCAAGAAGTGAAGAAAATTTAGAAGATGTTGAATCTGGAGTTTTAGAGTTTGCAAAAGCTTTAAACATCAATTGTAAAACCTCTTTAGAGAAGAAAAAAAATGAGGACTGGATAAAAATATATCAAGATTCAGTAAAAGCTATTGAAGTTGGTAAGTTTTTTATTAGACCATCATGGTGTGAAAAAAAAGATGATAAATTAGATATTATTATAAATCCTGCCTTATCTTTTGGTTCAGGACATCACGAAACAACAAACTCTTGTTTGGAGGCTATTTCAAAATATGTAAATAGTAATCAAGAAGTAATTGATGTTGGTTGTGGAAGTGGGATTTTATCTATTGCTGCTAGTAAGCTAGGGGCAAAAGTTGATATTTGTGATACAGACGAGGTTTGTATAACAGACTCTATTTCAAATTTTGAACTAAATAGTGTAAAATTTGAAAACTCTTGGGTTGGAAGTGCTTCAAAGTCTGGGAAAGAATATGATGTAGTAATTGCAAATATTGTTGCTGATGTTTTAGTTATGATTCACAAAGAGTTGAAAAAGTGCTTAAAAGATGGTGCTACACTAATAATATCAGGTATTTTAGATAAGCATTTAAATAGAGTTTTGAAAAAATTTGAAGATTTAAATAAAATAGAGGTAATCCAAAAAAATGAATGGGTTACAGTTGTTCTAAAAAAAGGAGCTTAATTTGATGAAGAACAAGAAGAATAGACAAGATAATAACAATAATAACAATAACAACAACAATAATTTTTTTAATAATAATCCATTATTGGTTTTTGTACTATTTTCAGTTATTACAATAATGGCATTTAAGGCATTATTCCCAGAAGAACAAGCTGGTATGGGGCAAAATACTCAAGCTTATGGACAAACAAAAAATAAAACAATTCCATATTCTGATTTAAAAAGATTAATTACATCTGGAAAAATAGAGTATGTTGGAATTGGTAATACAAATGTAAGAGCTGTAAGTAAATCAAATGGTATGGAAGTTGTAACTTATACAGCAAGAAGAGTAATTCCTGATGATACATTAATTCCTTCACTTGAAGCAAATGGAATTGCATATGGTGGAGTAAATGAAGAGAATGTTTTAGCTGATATTCTTTTTGGATGGATTTTACCAATATTTATCTTTTTTGCTATTTGGATGTTTTTGGCTAAAAGAATGTCAAAATCTATGGGTGGTGGTTCAGGAGGAATTCTTGGAATTGGGTCATCTAAAAAGATGATAAACTCTGAAAAACCAAATGTAAAATTTGAAGATATGGCTGGAAATAAAGAGGCTAAAGAGGAAGTTCAAGAAGTTGTTGATTTCTTGAAAGACCCAGAAAGATATGTAAAACTTGGAGCTCAAATTCCAAAAGGTGTACTACTAGTAGGACCTCCAGGAACTGGTAAAACGCTACTTGCAAAAGCAGTTGCAGGTGAAGCTGATGTTGAGTTTTTATCTGTATCGGGTTCTGCATTTATTGAAATGTTTGTTGGTGTTGGAGCTTCTAGAGTAAGAGATTTATTTGAACAAGCTAAAAAAGTAGCACCTGCTATTATATTTATTGATGAGATTGATGCTATTGGTAAATCTAGAGCAAGTGGTGGTCCAATGGGTGGAAATGATGAGAGAGAACAGACTCTAAATCAACTTTTAGCTGAAATGGATGGATTTGCTACTGAGAGTGCGCCTGTTATTGTATTAGCTGCAACTAATAGACCTGAGGTACTTGACCCAGCTCTTTTAAGACCAGGAAGATTTGATAGACAAGTTTTAGTTGATAAACCTGATTTTGAGGGTAGAAAAGAGATTTTAAATGTACATATTAAAAATGTAAAAATTGGAAAAGATGTAGATTTAGTTGAAGTAGCTAGAATGACAGCAGGTCTTGCAGGTGCTGATTTAGCAAATATCGTAAATGAAGCAGCGCTTTTAGCTGGACGAGCTAAAAAAGATGAAGTTAATTATGTAGATTTTAAAGAAGCAGTTGAGAGACAAATTGCTGGACTTGAAAAGAAATCTAGAAGAATTTCTCCAAAAGAGAGAAAAATTGTGGCTTATCACGAATCAGGACATGCTGTTATTGCTGAAATCACAAAAGGTGCTAAAAAAGTAAATAAAGTATCTATTGTGCCAAGAGGACTAGCTGCTTTAGGATATACTTTAAATACTCCTGAAGAGAACAAATATTTAATGCAAAAACATGAGCTTATTGCTGAAGTTGATGTATTACTTGGAGGTCGAGCTGCTGAAGAGGTATTTATAGGTGAGATAAGTACAGGAGCTGGAAATGACTTAGAGAGAGCTACTGATATTATAAAATCAATGGCTACAATTTATGGTATGAGTGATATAGCTGGACTTATGGTTTTAGAAAAAAGAACTAATCAGTTTTTAGGCGGTCAATCACAAAAAGACTTCTCTGATAATATGGCAAAAGGTCTTGATGAGCATATAAAAAATATGTTAAATGAGAGATATAAAGAAGTACTTGAGTCTTTAAGAAACAATAAAGAAGCAATTGAAGAGATGACTCAAGAGTTACTTGATATTGAAGTTATTACAGGAGCTAGAGTTAGAGAGATTATCAAAGCTCATGGTGGAGTTGTTTTTGAAGATGAAGATTTACATTCAGAAGCTGTTAATGATTCTAATGAGAAAAAGAGTGAAGCTAAAACTGATGAGACTGATAAAAAAATAGAAGAGGAAAATAAAAAAGATGATGAATAATTTTATAGCAAAAGAGGGACTTAAATCTATTTATATCTCTTTTGCTGCTACTATATTTTCATTTTTATTTTTGTGTAATTTTATAACTACAGTTTTACTTTTACTTACTTTATTTTTAGTATATATTTATAGAAATAATTTAACAAGTAAAAGCTCTACTGATGCTTTAGTATCAATAATTGATGGTAAGGTATTTGCTATTGATAAGAGTAAAGAGAACACTTCTATTTATATAGAGGTGGGACTTTTAGATTCTCATATATTAATTGCACCAAAAGATGCAAGTTTTAAAAAAGTTTATCAAAAACATGGATTAAATCTATCTCAATTTTCATATAAAGCAAAAGAGTTAAATAGTAAAACTATTTTATCTTTTGATGATATAAGTGTTGAATTATATGAGGGAAGATTTAATATTTCTCACGATTTTATTGATAATTGTGATGTTAAACAGTATGATAAAATTGGTTTATTTATTGATGGTATTGTAAAAATAGTTGTTCCATCATCAACTAATATATCTTTAAAACTAGGACAAAAGCTAAAAGCAGGTGAAACTTTATAAATTTAAAGTTTTACTTGACAAATATATTTTAATAACATATAATTGTTCACTTAAATTCACAGGAGAGTACAAAATGAAAATCTTTGATTTTTTTAATAATCATTTTATTAAAAGTGTTAACACTCTTCTTCTGCTTAAAAAATTCCTCTAATACACAAAATTAGATTCAAAAATAAATTCTCAAGTTTAAAGTTTTTCTTTTATTAAAAAAAAGATATAATACGCCCAATTTACAAAGGTTACACAATGGATAAAAATAGAATTATTGTATTTGATACAACATTAAGAGATGGAGAGCAAAGTCCTGGATGTTCTATGAACACTGATGAAAAAATCAAGGTTGCTTTACAATTAGAAAAATTAGGAGTTGATGTTATAGAAGCTGGATTTGCTGCTGCATCACCTGGAGATTTTGATGCTGTTTCTAGAATTGCTGAAGTTGTTAAAAATTCAAGTATTTGTTCTTTAAGTAGAGCTATTGAAAATGATATTAAACAATCAGGATTAGCAGTTGGAAAAGCAGCTAAACATAGAATTCATACATTTATTGCAACAAGTCCTATTCATATGAAGTATAAGTTAAAAATGAGTGAAGATGAAGTTATTAAAAGAGCAATTCATGCTGTTGAGTATGCAAAAACATTTGTTGATGATGTTGAGTTTTCTTTAGAAGATGCAGGAAGAAGTGAAATCTCTTTTATGAAAGAGGTTATGGATGCTGTAATAGGAGCAGGTGCACGAACTATTAATTTACCTGATACAGTTGGATATAGATTACCAACTGAATTAGGTGCAATGGTTAAAGAGTTAAGCGATTATGCAGGAGATAGAGCAATAATTTCTGTACACAATCACAATGACTTAGGATTAGCAACTGCAAATACTTTAGCTGCTGTTTTAAATGGTGCTAGACAAATTGAAGTTACAATCAATGGTTTAGGTGAGAGAGCTGGAAATTCAGCTTTAGAAGAGGCTGTTATGGCTATAAAAACTAGAAAAGATGCTTTTGGCGAGTTATATACAGGTATTAATACAAAAGAGATTTATGCAACATCTAGATTAGTAGCTACTATTACAGGGGTTGAGCCACAACAAAATAAATCAATTGTAGGTAAAAATGCATTTTCACATGAGAGTGGAATTCACCAAGATGGTGTTTTAAAACATCAAGAGACTTATGAGATTATGAAGCCTGAGGATGTTGGTGTTTACAAAGATAGTACTTTGATTTTAGGTAAACACTCAGGTCGTGCTGCATTTAGAGATAAAATTGAGCACTTAGGTTTTGATAAAATTTCTGATACTGAGTTAAATACTGCATTTGAAAGATTTAAAATCTTAGCTGATAAGAAAAAAGATGTAACTGATGATGATATTAGAATGTTAATTACCGATGAAGCATTAAATCATGACAAAACTTATGAGTTAGTTGGATTACAAATTTCTGATTGTTCAGCTGGAACTCCTATGGCATCTGTATCTATTAAGTATAAAGATGAAGTTATGACAGAGGCAAATATAGGAAATGGTACTATGGATGCTATTTTTAAAACTATTGATAGACTTACAGGTTTTACAGGTGAATTACAAAGTTATAATGTAACATCTGTAACTGAAGGAAAAGATGCTTTAGCAAAAGTTACAACTAGAGTAGTTTTTGATGATAGTTCACCATCATTTGTGGGACATGGATTAAGTATAGATACTATGCTTGCAACTGCAAAAGCATATTTAGGTGCTTTAAACTCTTATCTTTCTCAAAAAGAGAGACTTTCAAAAAAATCTGAACACCAGGTTTAAAACTCTTAAAACTCTTCTTTTGTATTTTTTAGATATTATATAATAATTTAAAAGAAGAGGGGTTTTGAGACTATGATGCAATTTAATTTCTTTTTAAAACTTTTAAAAGATTCATTTAGGGATTTATTACCAATAATACTAGTTATTCTATTTTTTCAACTAGCAATTATTCAAGCTGTCCCTGAGGGTTGGGTTTCAACTGCTATTGGATTAATAATAGTTGGAGTTGGTTTAGCAATCTTTTTACAAGGTTTAGAAATAGGTATATTCCCGGTTGGTGAGGGCTTAGCTAGGGATTTTGCAAAATCAGGAAAAAATGTATGGATAATGGTATTTGCCTTTTTAATAGGTTTTGGTACTACTATTGCAGAACCAGCACTTGCTGTTATTGCTGATAAAGCAGCTTCTATTTCAAGTGGAAGAATTGATGCAACTATTTTAAGACTTGTTGTTGCAGGTTCTGTTGGTTTTGCTATTTTATTGGGTGTTTATAGAATTATAAAAGGTCATCCAATTCATTACTATATTATTGCTGGATATATTCTAGTAGTAAGTGTTACTTTTTTTGCTCCACAAGAGATTATTGGACTTGCTTATGATTTAGGTGGAGTTACAACATCAACTGTTACAGTTCCACTTGTAGCAGCTCTTGGAATTGGATTAGCTTCAAATATAAAAGGAAGAAACCCTGTAATTGATGGTTTTGGACTTATCGCATTTGCTTCATTAACTCCTATGATTTTTGTTCAAGTTTATGGAATTGCTGTATATAATTTAGTTGATGCAAAAGAGGTTGCTGGAATTATATTAGATGCATCTGTTTCAGTTCCAACTGAAATAACAGCTGAATCAATAATGAAAGGGATGTTTGCCGTAGTTAAAGATGTGGCTCCTATTTTACTTATTATTCTATTCTTTCAATATGGTGTAATTAAAAAAAGTATCCAAAATATTAAAACAGTATTTTTAGGTTTTGCTCTTGTTATTGTTGGTTTATATGCTTTTATTTTAGGTTTAGAGCTTGGATTATTTTCTCTTGGTGAAACTATGGCTTATCAGCTTACAAAGGGTGATTCTGTATTTGTAATTTATGCTTTTGCCTTTGCTATTGGATTTTCAACAACCATGGCTGAACCTGCTCTTATGGCTATTGCTAAAAAAGCAAAAGAGATTAGTGATGGTAAGGTAAATGATTTTGCACTACGATTATTTGTGGCTCTAGGTGTTGCTATTGGTATTGCTTTAGGGGCATTTAGAATTGTTGATGGTGGACATATTCACTACTATATTATTGTTGGTTATTTAGTTGTAATTGTTTTAACTTTTATTGCTCCAAAATATATTATTCCAATAGCATATGATAGTGGTGGAGTTACAACATCAACTGTAACAGTTCCTTTAGTAGCTGCTCTTGGAATTGGTTTGGCTACAAATATTGAGGGAAGAAGCCCTCTAATTGATGGTTTTGGACTTATTGCTTTTGCATCACTATTTCCTATGATTACTGTTATGCTTTATGGTATATTAACAGAAAAACTTGGTGTTAAATCAGATACTGAAATTGAAGCTGAGAATATTTTAAGAGATAATTTAGTTGATGCTGAAAATATGGATTTAGCAACTGTTAATATAGATGGAAGTAATAGAAGACACTCTTTACCTATGGATTTTTATGCAGTTGTTATAATTGTACCAAAAGATAAAAAAATTGATGCCCTACAAGCTGCCCATAAAGCAGGAGCTTCAGGTGTTACTGTTTTAAGAGCTGATGGTATGGGATTTGGAAAAATGCATAATTTTTATAGAACATCTTTTGAAGCAAATGATTCATTACTTCTATTTTTATTACCTAATAAAATGGTTAATCCTGTAATAAAATCTATTATCCACTCACTTCATATTACAACTGAGGGGAAAGGTATTGCCTTTGCATTTCCTTTAACACATATGAAAGGTATTAGTTTAAGTAGACATGATATTTTTGAGAATAGAAAAGATCATAAAGATTTTAATAATGAAGAAGAAAATGAAATAAATGAAAAAGATAAATAGTTTAATAGAGATTGAAGAGTTAATAAAAAAAGGTGATGCCTTGATTCTTTATTTCTCTTCTAAAAACTGTTCTGTTTGTTCAGTTTTAAAGCCAAAAATAGAGAGTGAATTATCAAAAGTTTTTCCAAAAATAGAGTTTTTTGAAATAGATTGTGATAAAAATTTAGATATTTCTTCTAGTTTTGGTGTATATTCAGCAGCAACTATTCTATTTTATTTAGATGGAAAAGAGTTTTTAAAAGAGGGTAGAAATATAAGTATTAACTCTTTTATAAATAGTATAAAAAGACCTTATGAAATGTTTTATGGAGTTTAGATGAAAGTTACAATAATAGTATTTTTTACAATTTTGCTTTTAATGCAAATTATACAAGTTGAAAAAACAAACCCAAAAAGTGATGGTAGTTTAGAAATAAATGCACCTGTAGAGATAAAAGAGTTATTTGTAAATGCCTGTTATGATTGTCATTCAAATCAAACAGTTTGGCCCTGGTATAGCTCAATTGCACCGGCTTCTTGGATAATCAAAGGTCATGTTGAAGATGGTAGAAGGTCTTTGAACTTTGAAGAGTGGGAAAGCTACAGTGAAAAAGAGAAAAATAAACAATTAAGAGAAATATATAGAACTGTTTATGCCTCAATGCCTCCAAAAGATTATATAAGAATGCATGATAAAGCTGATTTAACAAAAGAGCAAAGAGAGCTAATTAGAGAGTGGACGGGAGTTAGAAGATAGTGATAAACGCTGAGGTAAATGAGCTTTTACAAGAGAAAAAAGAGTTACTTACTATAACATATTTTAGACTTCAAAAAATATTTGAAAAAAAGTATGGTGCAAATACAGTTGTACTTATGGAGATAGGTACTTTTTTTGAAGTTTATGAGGTTAATAATGAAATTGAGCAAATAGGTAAGGCAAAAGAGATTGCTGAACTTTTAAATATTCAATTAACTAGAAAAAATAAAACAATACTTGAAAACTCAAAAGAGAATCCAATAATGGCAGGAGTTCCAGCCATTTCACTTGAAAAGCATTTAGCAAGAATAATTGGCGAGCAAAAATATACAGTTGTAATAATAAGACAAAAAGGTGTTCCGCCAAAAGTTACACGTTATCTTGATACTGTTGTAAGTCCTGGGACTAACTTTGATTTTGTAATTGACCAAGATGAAAACAATATAACCTCTCTTACAATTGATTGTAATAAAGGGATTTATTCAGTTGGTTATAGTGCAATTGATGTAACAACTGGTAAGTGCTATTATAATGAAGTTCATGGAACAAGTGAAGATAAAAACTTTGCTCTTGATGAGTGTTTTAATTATATGAATATGCATAGAACAAATGAAGTTGTAATCTCTTTTTGTGATAAAAATATAAATCAAAAAGAGATTTGTGAGTATTTAGAACTTTCACACAAAACTTTCCATATAAGCTCTTTTAGACCAAAAATTATATATCAAAATGAGCTATTTAAAAATGTATTTAATATAGAATCACTTTTGACATCAATAGAACATCTTGATATGGAAAGAGTTCCCCTTGCAACAGAGTCTTTGGCTGTTCTTATTGATTTTGTTATAGGCCATGATGCAAAAATTATTCAAAAGTTATCACTTCCACAAAAACTTGATATTAGCAGATATATCTATTTGGGAAATAATGCATTAGAGCAGTTAAATATAATAGAAACAACCCACAATCCAAGTTTGATAAAACTTATGAATAATACATCAACAGCAATGGGGAAAAGACTTTTAAAAGAGAGACTTACCCATCCTGTAAAAGATGAAAAAGAGTTATTAAGACGATATGCTTTATCAAAAGAGTTATATGATTATCACGCTCCTATTGAGGGAGAGTTAGCAAATATATATGATATAGAAAGATTAACACGAAGAATAAAGCTCTCAAGACTTCACCCTTTTGAATTAAACTATTTATATGATTCTCTTCTTAGTATCAAAGAGGTTGTTGCTTTTATGGAAAACTATAAGTTTTTTACACCTCCTTGTAGTTCAAGTGAACTTCAAATGTTTATAAACTCTATTGATTCAACATTTGATTTAAGTATAAGTGGAAAATATATGCTTAAAGATGTTGAGACAAATATGATTTGTGAGGGAATTAATGCAAAAATTGACCATCTAACAGATGAAAATAGAGCTTTAAAAGATAAATTAAATATCTTAAAAATGCATATTTTGGGCTTTTTGAAAACTAGTGATGAAAACTTTGTAACTATTCAAAGACTTGATAAAGAGGGTTTTTATATAGGCCTTACGAAAAGTAGATATAACCTTATAAAAGAGGAACTTTTGAACTCTCATTTAGTAATTGATGATGAGTTGTTATTATTTAAAGATTTTAAAATTAAAGTGCAAACTACATCAGTGAAAATTACTTGTAAATTAACTGAAGATATATCAGATAAATATGTACATAATTTACGAAAAATAATTGAGTTAAATAAACTTGTATTTAAAGAAAAACTTGTTGAATTTGAAAAAAAGTTTGCAATTTTACTTGAAGAATTAGTTCAGTTTATCGCTGAAATTGATTTAACAGTTTCAAATATAAAAACAGCAAAAAAGAATAATTATACTCCACCAAAAATAGTAAAAACAAAAGATGATGAAAGCTTTTTAGAGCTAATTGAGTTAAGACATCCAATAATTGAACATGGAGAAGAGCAGGGAATTTATGTACCAAATGATGTGATTTTGGGTGAATTATCACTTGCTTCAAAAGAGTACAAAAACAATGTAATAATAAAAAACTCAAACCCTATAAATATGTTTGATAATAAAATGCATGGGGTTTTACTTTATGGTATAAACTCAAGTGGAAAATCTTCACTTATGAAGTCAATAGGAATTGCAGTTATTTTAGCTCAAGCTGGATTTTATGTACCTTGTCGTTCTATGAGATTCTCTATTTTTGATGCTGTATTTACAAGAATTTCAGGGGCTGATAATATTGCAAAAGGTTTATCATCATTTGCAGTTGAGATGTTGGAGCTTAAAAATATATTTAATAGAGCTACAAAAAATTCACTAGTACTTGGTGATGAGATAAGTCATAGTACAGAAACTATGAGCGGGGTTAGTATTGTTGCAAGTGCCATATTAAAGTTAGCAAAACTAGAATCAATATTTATGTTTGCAACCCATTTACATCAACTTCCAGAACTCCCTGAAATTCAAAAACTAAAAAATATAATATGTCTACATCTATCTGTTATGTATGAAGATGAAGAGGATAAACTTATATTTAATAGAAAACTTCAATATGGAAGTGGATCTAGTATGTATGGACTTGAGTATGCAAAATCGCTTCATATGGATAAAGAGTTCTTAAAAGTAGCAAATGATATAAGAAAAAGAATAACAGATGATTATGCTCCAATAGAGAGATTAACACAGCAAAAAGGCACAAAATATAATAAAAATATGATTGTCTCTACTTGTGTAATATGTGGAAGAAATGTTGATGATGTACACCATATAAAAGAACAAGCAAGAGCAAATAAAGATGGCTTTATAGGTCATGTAAATGCAAATCATAAATACAATCTAATACCACTTTGTAAAGAACATCATAAAATGGTACATGATGGAAAAATAAATGTAAATGGTTTTATAGCAACTTCAAAAGGCTTGGAGTTACATTATACTATGGTGAATGAAGAGTAAAACTCTTTATTCACCAAAAAGAATATTCTCTTTTTGTTTGATTATTTTTGATGTAAATAGACTCACAACTGTAATAGTTAAAAGAGGAATTAATAAAAAGTAAAGTATTAAAACATCAGCTCTGAAGTCCCAATATGATTGAAAAAGTAAATCACTTATTATATATGAAGCAATAGTTCCTAAAATAATTCCCAATGAACTAGCACTAAATGAAATTAGTCCAAACTCGATTAAAAATGAGTTTTTAATAGTTTTGTTTTTTACCCCAATCATCTTAAGTCTTAAAATATTGTTTTTTTGTAAATTCATTTGATATTGAATGATGATAAAACTCATTAGAAGACCTATTATAATTGAGTAGTAACTCATATTATCGGTGATTTTAGTAACATTTTTTACTAAATCAGCAAAGGTTTGAAATAGGTTTTTTACATCAATAACTGTCAAAGATGGAAAAAGTTCAGTAAGTTTTATCAACATTAAAGAAGCATCATAATCACCCATAGAAATTGTGGCTAAAATAGTTTTTGGAGCATCATTTATAGCACCATCTTGCATAATAAAAAAGAAGTTTGGAGTAAACTCTGTCCAGTTAACTGTTCTAATATTTACAACAACTGTATTGATTTCTAAACCTAAAACATCAAAAGTTATTTTATCATTAAGTTTGATTCCTACTCTTTTTGCATATCTATTTTCAACACTTAACTCAATTGGTTTCGAGAAATCATTTGAGTTATAAACTCCACTAAAAGTATCTCCTTCAACTATTGTTTCACTTTTTTTAAGATTTGTTCTATATGAAAGATTAACAGCTCTATTTTTAACTCCATTTTGCTCATTTTTTATATCACTATTTTTCTCTTTTTGGGCAAATTTTGTAAAATCTGTATCATTTATTTTTATAATTCGTGCTCTAATCATAGGTGAAATATTTTCTAGTTTTGCACCCATACTATTTACTTGATTTTCTATATCTTTTATTTGCTCTTCTTTTGCATCTATTACAAAAAATCTAGGTCTTTCCTCTGCACTTTGTATTAAGGCACTTGATAGGGAGGAACCAACTTGTGGTATTAAACTAAAAAATGTTGTACAAAGTAGTATTGCTGTAAATAGTGTCAATGAGGTTTTATTTTGTCTAGTTATATTTTTAATAGCTAAAGATAGTGATAGGTTTTCAAAGTGTCCTGAAAAATCAGATTTTTTTAAAATAAATGAAGCTATTAGGAAAATTAGAAAAATCAACACTAAAACAGCAATAGCAAAAAATAGTCCTATATTTTTATTAGGAGTTACAAAATGTGATAAAAGTAATAAAAATAGAATAAAAGGAGAAAAGAGTAAAATTGTTTTTAAAAATTTAACTTTTTTTCTTTGTAAAAGTGGCTGAATCAAAGGAATACCAACACTTAAACTAATTAGTAATAAAGCAAATGCTGATTTTAAAAAGAAAGACCAATCAAAAGCAAACTCAAAATCAAAGCCAATAATCTTTTGAATTAAAGGAGCTAAAAAAGTAGCTGATATTAAAACTAAAGAAAAAACAATAATAGTTGAGATTAAAATCAAAACAAATAGATGACTAAGGTAAGTGAGTGAAATAACTCTTTTACTTACTCCTAAGTCACCTAAAACCCTTATATCATTTTGATGTTTTCTCAAAAAGCCTGAGTATAAATATATAAGTCCAACTAAACCTAAAAAGAGTGAAACTAATGATACAAGTGATAAAAAATTTGTAACAAAGTTTAAAACACGCAATAACCTATCTCTACCATCATTTGGAGAGAGAGCTTTTAAGTTTTGATCAATATTTTTTTCTAAAGAGTTCTCTATCTCTTCTAACTTATCATTTGATAGATTTTCTTTAAATTGATAGTTTAATTTATATCTAACGGTTGAGCCAAACTGCAATAATCCAGTAGTTTTTAAAGCCTCTTCACTTATGTAAATTTTAGGCATAAATCCACTAAAACTGACAGTTTTTAGTGAATCCTCCACAATAACTTTTTTTATAATAAAGTTCTCTTTTCCTATTTTTAGAGTTTCTCCTTGTTTTACATCAAGTAGTTCTAAAACCTCTTTGTAAGCCCAAACCTCATTTATTTTAGGTTTTTCTTCACTATTTGGATAAAAAGATTTATCTTTAAACTCAATTCCCCCATAATATGGAAAACCTTCATTTAATTGTACAAGCTCCATAAGTCTAGCTCTTTTATTAGTTGTTACCATACTTACAGTTGAAACAGCTTGATTAAAATTTTTTATTTCAGGAAGTTTATTTTTTATATCTTCAATTTGCTCATTTGTTATAGGAAATCTAGAATCAATAACTAAATCAGCTCCCAAAAGAGTTTTTGCTTTTACATCTAAGGAGTAATCAATACTTGCTTTAAAAAATTGTAAATATGATAATGAAGCAATAGCCAAACAAAAATTTAGTATAAAAATTAGTGAAAAAGATTTTGAGCGAGATAGTGCTTTTGAGACAAGTTCTAATATTAACATCAGACTAAATTTCCTGAAATCAATTCATAGGTTTTTTCACAACGCTTAGCAACTTCTTTAGAGTGTGTTACTAATATCAAGGTGGTATTATTCTTTTTTATTAGTTCAAAAAGTTTATCCATAACTGCATTTCCAGTCTCTTCATCCAAGTTACCACTTGGCTCATCTGCAAGTATTATTTTTGGATTGTGAATTAATGCTCTAGCTATTGCGACACGCTGTTTTTCCCCGCCACTTAGTTGTGAGGGTAGGTGGTTTAATCTATGGGATAAACCTACACTTTTTAGAAGCTCAATTGCTTTCTCTTTTGGTTTTTCTATTCCACAAACTTTTGCGGGAAGCATTACATTCTCACAAGCATTTAAGTATGAAACCAAATGAAAATTTTGAAAAATAAATCCAATATTTGAAGCTCTAAAGTCGTTTAATTCACTCTCATCTAAATCATCATAAGAGCTTGAATTTAAAATAATAGTTCCACTATCAGCTTTTATAATTCCAGAAACAAGTGATAAAAATGTTGATTTTCCACTTCCTGATTTTCCCATAATAGCTACTTGTTTTCCCTCATCTAAACTAAAATTTAAATCATCAAATATGACGATTTTTTCATCCCCTTGAAGATAAGATTTTTTTAGTGATTTTATTTGTAACATTACAGCTCCTCTTTTAGTGCATCTATTAAAAAGTCAAAAACATTTTGTGCAATGATTTTATGTCCCTCAACATTTGGATGTATGCCATCACTTTGATTTAGATTTTTAACACCAGCAACATCTATAAGTAAAAATGGCATGGTTTTTATATTATATTTTTCTTTGATATTTTTAAAGATATTTTCAAAATCCAAAGAGTATTTTGGCCCATAATTTGGAGGTATTAACATCCCTGCTAATAAGGGTTTACTATTAGAGTTTTTAATAAATTTGATAATCTCTTCAAGGTTTTTTTGAGTTTGATTTAAATCTAAACCTCTTAATCCATCATTTGCACCAAGTGCTACAAAAACAAAATCGGGTCTTTTTTTCATATACCATTTAAGTCTCTCCAATCCATCACTTGTGGTAGAACCACTAACTCCACCATTTATAATTTTGATATCTTTTTTAACTCTTTTTTGAAACATCTCTTCAACTAAAGCAGGATATGCTTCTTGTTTATCAACTCCAAGTCCTTCAGTTAAAGAGTCACCTAAAAACAAAATTGTACTCTCTTTTGCATTTGATATGCAAAGTGTAAATATAAATATTAATAAGATAATTTTTTTCATATTGTATTTTATCTCAAAAAAGAATAATTATTATTAAACTATGGTTTTAAGTAAAGAGTTAACGGTTTTTTAAGATTTAGAAGAGAAAATTATTTCTCTTCTATTAGATGTTCATATTTTTTATCCGTAAGTAGTTTCATAAAAGCAAGTAAAGCTTCAACTTTTCTATCACTTAGTTTTTTAGCTTTTAACTCCTCTTTTGAAATATTTTCATCTATTTCAGCCTCTTCCCAAGGCTTATTAGTTTCAGGATTTATAACTCTTTCACTATTGTTAAATTTATCATAAAATAAAACTACAGTTTTTAAGTCTTTAAAAACTCCATTATGCATATAAGGAGCTGTAATAGCTACATTTCTTAAGGTTGGAACTTTAAACTTTCCTTTCTCTTTTTCATCTCTTACCTCAGGATTATTTAAAAGGCCATTATCAATATTTTTTGCCCCATTTATTGCTCTTAACTCTTTATTTTGTGGAACACCAATATTATGATACTCATAGTTTGTAAAAGTTTCACCCTCTTTATCTTCACCTTTTAATACATGGCATGAGGCGCATGAGTTATTGTTATTTGAGAAAAATAGTGCTTTGCCTAAATCCTCTAATGGAGATAAATCATACTCATCTTTTAAGTATCTATCATATTTAGAATCAAAAGGTGAAAACTCATCACTTTTTTCAAAACTTGCTATTGCTTTGGAGAAAGCTTCATAAGCATTTTTATCCTCATTAAAAATATCATTTCCATAAATCTCTTTAAAACTATTTATATAATAAGAGTTTTCTTTTACTCTTTCAACAAAAGTTTTTATATTTGGTATTCCCATTTCATCAGGATTTAAAGGTGGACCTTGAGCTTGAAGTTCTAAACTTGAAGCTCTTCCATCCCAAAATTGACCACCTATATATTTTTTCTTTTTTTCATCATAATGAAAAGGGGGCGAAAATTTTGCATATGAGGCAGTTGGAGCTATTCTATCTCCTAGAGATTTTAGATTATCACCCAATGAAGCCATACTTTTTACTCCATTGTCTCTATTATCAGTAAATCCAAACTCAGGATTATGACAACTAGCACAGGCTTGAGTTCTATTTAATGATAAATTTTTATCAAAAAAAAGTGCTTTTCCTAACTCTTGCTCTAAACTCATCTCTTTAGCTTCTATATAAGTAAATATAGTGAAAAAGAGAAATAACATACATACTAACTTTTTAATCATTTTATCTCCTAATTAAATTTAAAAATGGATGAAAAACTATTTTTATGATTGAATTATAGTTTTCCATTTGCTCTTTTTTTAGTCCAAACTTTAGTGTTTTGACATTTGCTGAGGTTAAAAGTGAGCCAAAAACTCTATCCCAAACACTTAGATAACCTCCATAATTTTTATTAAAATATTTTCTACTATGGTGTATTTGATGCTGTTTTGGTGATATAAACCATTTTTCCAAAAATTCAAAATATGATAATGGAATATGTGAATGCCTTAAATTAGAACCAAGTAATGAAAAAACAAAAACAAAAACATTTGCACCAATAATCTCATAAATAGATATTTTTGCTCCAAAAAAGTATAAAAAAACACCCGTAACAAAACCAATAGATAAGGAGTATCTAAAACCAAATAAAATATTTTCAATTGGATGCACTCTATAAAATGTAAGTGGATTTAAAACTTTTGCACTATGATGAACCTTATGAAACTCCCACAAAAATGGAATAGTATGCATAAATCTATGAAGCCAATATCTTGTAAAATCACTCACAATAAATAGAGTTATTGTATAAAGAACTAAAATAGTTTCATAAGAGAGTGTTTCAATATAAATATATCCATAATTCAAATATAAATACTTTTTTATAAATAAAGCTACACTTTTTGCACTAATTACTATGGGAAATATCATAAATATCTTTATGAAATATGATATTAAAAAATAGTAATAATCAAGTTTTGCACTAGGATGTAACCAAAGTTTTTTACTAAAATTAACTTTGATTAGTTTTTTATTATAAGATAAATATATTATTGCAATAGCAAATGATGATATAAGATAAATCCAAAATGTTCTTTTATCAGGATTTATCAAATACTCAAAAATATATAGATTATCCAATATTAATCTCCATCAGCATCTAAAATTTTTGCATTTATTTGTAAATCTTCGATCATATCAACAAATAAAATTATATGAATATTGTTTGTTAAGTTATATAACTCTTTTTGATTTTCCAAATTATCATTTTTTATATTCTCTACTAATAAGATGGCTTTATTTAGACTCTCTCTTAACTCTTTTACTCTTTTCCCATCAGTTAGTTTTATTAAATAATCACCATAATCTTCAATTTCAGGATTATCCAAAACACTTTTATATGTATTTAATATGGCTTTTATAGCAACACTACTATTTTTGCTTAGGTAGTATTCAGACCTTCTATTATCAGCTTTATCATATTTTTTTGTTATTCCTACAACATCAGCTATTCTCCACTCTTTAAGTTTATATGAGTTTTGGATTAGGCTATTTATGATAATTGAGTTAGATTTTTTAATATTGTTTAAAAATGCTTCTTCATTATTTGTATATGCTTCATAAATATCTTCAAGATGAATTTTTACTCTATTTATTATTGTGTATAAAAATTTTTGTACTTTTTCATCTTTTAAATCTTTTGTATAGATGATGTATTCTAGGGCATTTATAGATTTAAGTGAGTTTTTAAATAGTGCCACTTTTGCATCTTCACCACTTTTAAAAGCAAAATCAAGTTGTTTTTTAATATCTTCATTTCCATTATGAAAGATATCCATTAATCTTGGTGTATCAATAAAATCTTCATCTAAATCACCTAAAATATATAGTGCTTCAACACTCTTCCATGAAATAACTAATCTCTTAAATGACTCTTTTATCTCTTTTTCATCTTTTGTATTAACACTCTTTTCTAAGGTATTGATACTATTTAGAGCATTAGAAGACTCTTTTAATATAACATTCTCATAAATATTTTTCAATATTTTCACATCTAAGTCATTTGCACATGCAAAAACTGAAAAAAACAAAACTAAAGTAATCCATCTTAATATTTTCATTATTATACCTCTTGTAGAAATTTGAGCAATAATGCTCTATCTTTTTTTCTTAGATTCATGTAGCTTTTTTTACTCTTTAAAGCTTCACCACCATGCCATAAAATAGCCTCTTGAAAATCTCTTGCTCTACCATCATGTAAAAGTCTTGCACCACCTTTATTTAATTTTTCATATAATGATAAACCCCATAAAGGTGTGGTTCTCCACTCATTACCTTCTGCTTGAAACTGCGAAACTTCATCTTTCAAATCCTCACCCATATCATGTAGTAAAAAATCACTAAATGGATAAATTGTTTTACCTTTTTTTGTAGTAAATGACTCTATATGGCAATTATTACATCCAATTGTTTTAAAAATTTTATAGCCTTGAGATTGATTAAAATTTTTATTTTGTACTGTTTTTATATTTTTTAAATAAAACTCAATTGCATCTAATCTTTCATCTGTTATATCAATAGCATCTTTTGCTTTTGGTGCTTCATTACATAGTTTTTGAGTTTTTGTACAGTTTTCATTTGCATAAAGAGTAGTTGTTAGACCCATATCATTTGAAGCTGCATTTGCTATTTGCTCTTTTAAAGTGGCAATACTAGCTTTATATGAAAATTTTCCAAGTTCAAGTTTTTTTGTTATTGGTGAATAAACATAGTTTGCACGTCCTGATATACCATCTTTATTTTCATCAAATTCATCTTGATTTTTTAATATATCTTCATCTTTGATAGCATTTATATATCCAATTCCATTTAAAGTAGGGGCTAGTCTAAAAGTTAAATTTGTGTTTTTGTGTAGTTCTCCATATTGTAAGTTTTCTAAAGTAAATTTAGGTTTTAAAAGTTCATCAATCTCACCATCTGGAAATATTATTTGAATTTTTTCAAACTCTAATTTTGTTTTTGCTTCAAAGTTTACTCCATGAATTGCATTTATAGCAATTTGTCCACCATAATTAGGTTCAGCTACAAAACCATCTTTTTGAAGTGCTTCTTTTTGCTCTTTTGATTCATCACTTTTTATAGATAATTTTGTAATTAAACTTCTTGATAAATTTTTATTTTTATTAAATAGTATACCTTTTTGATTGTTTGGATGGCAGCTTATACAGGTATTGGCATTAAAAAGTGGTCCTAGTCCATCTCTTGCTGTTGTTGCACTTGGAGCTTCAACCCAAGGAATTCTAAAAAAACTTTTACCTAAAATAAATTTATCATATAAATCATCATTTAGTTTTTCATCTGCATTTGCAAAATTCGTTAAAAGAGTAGTAGCCAAAATAGCTACTAAACTTTTTTTTATAAAAAATAAATGCTTAGATTTTAGTTTCATCTGCATCAGTTACATCTTCACTTGTAAGAGATATTCCATTTGCACTTGCAACTATTACCATCATATCACCTAATTTTCTCATTTGATTTTTTAGTTTCACGATAACTCTTGCTTGTGGATTATCTGATTTGATTTGATAATCAAAATGCTCTTTTGTTTTTGCAATGTGGTCAATTTTTTCAATTTTTTCCTCTATTGATTTCATTAGTCCAAAGATTTTATGTTTTTCCTCTTTTGATAATTTATCAAGTAGTGATTCTCCATAATGTTTTCCATTGTAAGTTGAAGTTAAAATATTTTTAAATCCTTGATAGTTTTGTGCTATATCTCTATGTGTATTATCAGAAAAACAAGAGTGTTCGTCCTCTTCAGATGGTGTTAAAACAGCAACTGCAATTCTCTCATTTGCAAGCTCTGATTTTATAAATACTCCAAGTCCAGCGATTATCTGTTTTGTTGCTTCATTTTGTGAAATATTTTTTGAGCTATTTTCACCTTTTAGTTTACCTTGAAGTGCAGCTTGATATAAGCCATCTTTTTTCCAAGCACTTGTTACAATCTCTAAATCATTTACTATTTTTTGAGAAGCAGCTTTTAAATAAGCTAATCTTCTAGGTGCATTTACCTCACTTGTAAAATCGCTAAGAGGTCTTTGCCCAGCACTCATAGGACCATTTGTAATAGAGTCTTTTACAAAATTAGAGTAGTCTTGATCTTGTCCCCAAAGTAAAAACTCAATAGCATGATAACCAGAAGCTACATTTGCATCTCCTCCATTTTCATTTAAAGATGTTATTGCATCAATAGTAATATTTTTTACATTAACAGCACTGCTTTCTTCTCCACCTGGATTGAAAACACCAAGTGTATCTATAATATTTCCTGCTGTTTTTTTCCCATTTGCATCAATTGTATAATCAATCATATTTTCATCAAGTGGCCAAGCATTTAATTGCCCCTCAAGTGAACCATAAGTATAAGCTACCCAACCATCTTCAGCATCAATAGGGCCATTTGCTAATCTAAAAGCCTCTGTTTGCCCATAAGATTCTCTAGCATCTAACCAAGCTTTTTTTGCTAATTCTAGATTTTCTTTATTTGTATTTTTCTCAAAATTTATTATGGCTTTATTAAGAGCAACTGCATCATTTAAAGCATCACTATAGTTTGCTAAGGCAATATTTGAGTATGCTTCTAGAAATGGAGTTTTTAAAGAAACTTCATGTTTATTGTGAGTATTTTGTGACACAGCACAAGCTGTAAGACTTAGTGCAACTGCAATACTTACACTACTTAAAATTAGTTTTGTTTTTAACATTGTTAACCTTTTTATATATCATATTGATAATTAGTATCGAAATTATAATGATTAAAAACTTAATGTATAATTAAACTGATAATTGTTATCAATATATAAAAGGGGAATAAAATTATTTTTTATGATTTGAGATTATTTTTAAGTTCAAAGATAATATAATCTCTTTTTAGATTAAGGAAATTAATGAATATAAGAGTCTTAGTTGTAGATGATAGTTCAACAATGAGAAGAATTATTACTAATGTTTTAATACAAATTGGTATTTCAGGTGATTATATAACAGAAGCTCCAGATGGACTTGCTGCTTTTGGTAAAGTTAAAACAAATAGTTATGATTTGATTTTAACAGATTGGAATATGCCAAAAATGAATGGATTACAATTTGTACAAAATTTAAGACAACTACCAAAATATAAAAATATTCCTGTTATTATGATTACTACTGAGGGTGGGAAAAGCGAAGTTCTTGAAGCTTTAAAAAATGGAGTTAACAACTATATTGTAAAACCATTTAGTCAAGAAACACTAAAAAGTAAGTTAAAACTTATGTTAAAAAAGATTGATAAATAGAAGAGGTTATAAAACCTTAAATCCCTCTTCTAAATCAAGTGTTCCCTCATAAAAAGCTTTTCCTACAATAACACCTGCAATATTTCCATTCTCTTTACAATTAGTAATATCATTAATATCTTTTACACCACCTGATGCAATTGTATCAATTCCACTTGCAAGTGCTATTGATTCTGTAAATTCAACATTTACACCACAAAGCATACCATCTTTACTTATATCAGTACAAATAATAGCTTGAACACCTGCATTTGCAAACTCTTTGGCTAAAGTTGTAGCTTTCATAGTTGAAACTTCAGCCCAACCCTCAACAGCCACCATTCCATTCATAGCATCAATTCCCACAGCAATTGGGTATTTAGAAGCCATATCTTTTACAAATTGTGGGTCTTTTACAGCAATACTTCCTAAAATAAGTCTATCAACACCAAGTTCAACATACATTTTGATAGTCTCTTCATCTCGAATTCCACCACCAAGTTCAATCTTTAGATTACAGTTTTCTCTTATTTTTTTGATTTGTTCTAAGTTAGCTGGTTTCCCCTCAAAGGCTCCATTTAAATCAACAATATGAACCCACTTAGAGCCTAACTCTTCAAATCTACGTGCTACTTGCCAAGGCTCATCTGAATAGATTTTTGCACTATCCATAAGTCCTTTACTTAATCTAACAGCTTTCCCATCTTTTAAATCAATCGCTGGTAAAATATCCATCAATACTATCCTTTTAAACACAAATTTTCAATTGTTTCTTCTATTGTTTTATATTTAAACTCAAACCCTAAGTCTAATAAATTTTTAGGAATTACACTTTGTCCATCAGTTAAAACCTTTGCACCTTCACTAAAAATAATATTTAAAACAAATTCTGGAAGTGGAAGTATAGTAGGTCTTTTTAGTGTTTTTCCTAAAGCGTTTGTTAAACCTCTGTTTGTAGTTGGATTTGGCGCTGTTAAATTAAATATATTTTCACAAGAGTTTTCAATCACAAATTTATAAGCATTTAATAAATCTTCAATATGAATAAATGAAAAAGCTTGATTTCCACTTCCAATTACTCCACCAAAACCTAACTTAAAAGGAGTTATCATTTTTTCTAAAGCACCACCATCTTTTCCTAGTACAATTCCAAATCTAAAAATAGAGACTTTAGTTTTGTCACTTTTTGCTTTTAAAGCCTCTTTCTCCCAATCTTGGCAAAGATTTGATAAGAAATCATTTGAAAAAGAGCCTTTTTCATCGTGAGTATTTTTATTAATATAAATACCCACAGCAGATGTTGAAATAAGAAGCTCAGGTGGATTTGATATTGATTTAATAGCATTTACTATTTTTTTAGTAGTCTCAATTCTACTTGAATAGAGAAGTTTTTTATAAGATTCACTCCATCTATTTATGATATTAGCGCCTGAAAGATTTATAACAATATTTGATTCATTTAAAATCTCTTTTATTTTTATTTCATTATCTAAAATATCTCTTTTTATTGGATAAACTCGATATCCAATTGTTTCAAAAAACTTAATTAAATTTTGTCCAACAAAACCACTAGCTCCAAAAATTGCTATAGTTTTCATTAGTTTTTCCTTTTTATAGTTTTGTAAAGTTCTTTAAAATTTGAATTCCATTATCATGTGATTTTTCAGGATGTGGTTGGAAACCATAAATATTCTCTTTATTTACAGCACTCGCAAACTCATATCCATATATTGTTTTACCTATTATATTTTCTTCACTTGTAATGGCATGATAAGAGTGTACAAAATATAAATATGGATTTTTTAATCCCTCAAATAAAGGATGCTCTTTATTTATGATTGTATTCCAACCCATATGTGGTATTTTTATATCTTCATGCATTTTTGATTTGTCAAATTTTACAACTTCACCATTAATAAGACCCAATCCAGAACTATGTCCAAACTCTTGAGAACTTTCAAATAAAAGTTGCATACCTAAACAAATACCCATCATAGGTTTTCCACTTTTTGAGTATTCTAATATTGCTTCTTTCATCCCCGTTTCATTTAAGTGCTCCATTGCATCACCAAAAGCACCAACACCAGGAAGAATAATTCTGTCAAAGTTTTTTAAATCATTAGGGTCTTTTACAATTGATGCTTTTGCATCTAATAAATGACAAGCATTATAAACACTTGCTAAATTTCCCATATTATAATCAATAATTCCAATCACTATTTAACCCTTTTATTTGCTTCATAAAGAACTTTTTATATCTCTTTTATTTTGATAAATTATACTAAAGTTTTGCATCAGCTAGGGTTAAAGAGAAGAGGACTTGATTATTTCCTTTTTCTACCGCTTTTTTAGCTTCTATAATTGTAGCACCTGTTGTAATTATATCATCACATAAAATTGTCATTCTATTAGATAAGTTTGTAAGTTCAAAATCTCTTGGATTATTTACTCTAAACTCCTTATCTTTTCCTGCATATTTGACTATATTTTTAGCTCTTAGGGTGTGATATTTTGGCCTTATAAATTTTGATTTTAGTGCATGTGCTAATATTGCTGTTTGAGAAAACTCATGCCTTGTGTGGTCATCTATTGGAATAGCATATACTTCTTGGGTAAATTCAAAGTTTTTAGCAAACTTTTCAAAAGAGAGTTTTGCTAAAATTTTAAAAACTCTATCTCCATGAAAATAGTATTTAGATTTTATCAAATCTTCAAGTTCTGATAGAGCATAAAATGAGTAGTTATAAAAACCTTTTTGTATCTCTCTTTTATGAAAAGAGGCTTGAAGTAGGGTAGTTTGGCAATTTTTACAAATTATTTTGAATGATAGTTTTTCACATATTAGACATCTCATAAAAAATAATATCATAAATTATCTAATATTTACTTTTCTTTTTATAAAGAAAAAGTAAAACTAGCTAAAAATTATATAGTATTTGTAATGCCAAAAGAATACTGTTTATTGATTTTTTAGAATTTTTTCCATCTCTTTATCAAAATCTGATTCTATTTTTTGTACTTTATTAAACTCTTCATATTCACTAAAAGCCTTTTGTTCTGCTTGGTTTCTTGAAATACTTCCTTTATCTTCAAGTATTTTATATTCATTGAACTCAAGAAACTTATTTACTGAATTTGCTAAACTTTCCATAGTAAAAGTTGTATGATTTTTTATGATTCTCTCAATATAATCAAAGTATCCACTTATGGCACTTTCTAGCTCTTTTATCTCTTCTTCTGTTAAATAGTTTTTTGCAATAACTGAATCAGATTTTAACACTCTTCCATCTGGTGAATTTTTCCAAGTGTTAAGACCCATAAATGGTTTTGTTTTATCTGCTTTTTTATAAATTATTTCTGCGGAAGTTTGCCCTGTAATTGCAAAATGGAATTTGTTTTGAACTGTTGCATAAAAGTTTTTTGTAGTTTCAGAGTTTTTATCATAATCTATGCTACATTCTGCAAATATATCTGTGATTTGTTGATATATTCTTCTTTCACTTGTACGAATTGACCGAACTCGCTCAAGAAGTTCTTTAAAATAGTCTTTGCCAAAATAACGACCATTTTTCATTCTATCATCATCCATGGCAAAGCCTTTGATGATAAACTCTTTTAGTATTTTAGTTGCCCATATCCTGAACTGTGTAGCTTGTAAAGAGTTTACACGATAGCCAACAGATAAAATAGCATCAAGGTTATAAAACTTTGTATTGTACTTTTTCCCATCTTGGGCAGTATGTGCAATTTTTGCACTAACTGAATTTTCTTCTAATTCTCCACTTTCAAAAATATTTTTTAAATGTTTTGTAACTACTGTTCTATCTATACCAAAAAGTTCGGCTATTCTTTTTTGAGGAAGCCATAGAGTTTCGTTATGTAGATATGTTTCTACTTTTATGTCATTGTTTGGTGTTGTGTATAATAGGAACTCGGTTAGTTCATCTTTTATTGTAAGTTTATTGTTCATTTAATTATCTCTTTTATCTACATATTTCAAAGGATACAATCTTGCATAGTAGCTACTTTTATTTTAACGTAGAATTATTTAATTTCTATATGTGAATTTGTTTTATCAATCAATTAAATAATGAAATTTGGAAAATGTTTAATCATCTACAAAAATGTAGATGATTAGATTTTAAGAACTGCCATGAAAGCTTCTTGCGGTACATTAACTTTACCTATGGCTTTCATTCTTTTTTTACCGGCTTTTTGTTTTTCTAGTAGTTTTCTTTTTCTTGTAATATCTCCACCATAACATTTTGCTGTTACGTTTTTACCTGTTGATTTTACTGTCTCTCTAGCAATAATTGTGGCACCAACTGAGGCTTGGATTGCTACTTCAAAAAGTTGTCTTGGGATTAGTTCTTTTAAGGCTTTGATAAACTCTCTTCCTTTACTAACAGCTTTATCTTCAGGTACGATAATAGATAAGGCATCAACAATATCTCCAGCAACTCTAACATCTAGTTTTTTTAGATTTCCTGGTCTAAATCCTATTGGTTCATAATCAAAAGATGCATAACCTTTTGTTGTTGATTTTAATTTATCATAAAAATCCATTACGATTTCATTCATTGGAATATCATAATCTAATAAAACTCTAGTTCCTATATAATCCATTTTATTTTGGATAGCTCTTTTATCATTTAATAGTTTTATTACATTTCCTAAAAACTCATCAGGTACTAAGATTGTTGCTTTTACATATGGTTCAAAAATAGTTTCAATATAGTTAGGTTCAGGTAATTCACTTGGATTTTGAATAGTAATTCTTTCACCATCTGTTTTTAGAATTTCATAAATTACAGTTGGTGCTGTTGCTATTAAATCAAGGTTAAACTCTCGCTCTAATCTCTCTTTAATAACTTCCATATGCAACATTCCTAAAAAACCTGTTCTAAAACCACTTCCAAGTGCCGCTGAACTCTCAGGTTCAAAAGAGATTGATGAATCATTTAATTGAAGTTTTGTTAAAGCTTCTCTTAAATCCTCAAACTTATCAGTTTCAATAGGGTAAATTCCTGCAAATACAAATGGTTTAGCAGGTTCAAATCCATCAATAATTTCAGCAGTTGGATTTTTAGCATCAGTCATAGTATCACCAACAGCAATACCATCTAATGTTTTAAGTCCAAGTACAACAATACCAATTTCACCTGTTTTTATTTCAGTTGTATTTTGTCTTTTTAATGGATGAGGATACATAAGATTAAGAACAGGATGTTCCACTTTTGTATTCATCATTTTTAAAACTTGACCCTTTTTTATACTTCCATCATAAACTCTTACAAGTGCTAAAGCTCCTAAATAGTTATCAAACCATGAGTCATAAATAAGTGCTTTTGTTGGAGCCTTTTCATCACCTTTTGGGCATGGAACTCTATCAACAATAGCATCAATTAAGTCTTTAACTCCAAGACCTGTTTTTGCACTTATTAAATTATGTTCAGTACAATCAAGTCCAATTGCATCTTCAACTTCTTCTAAAACTCTCATAGGATCAGCTGATGGTAAATCTATTTTATTTACAACAGGTAATAACTCTAAATCATTATCCATTGCAATATAAACATTTGCAATAGTTTGAGCTTCAACACCTTGTGTTGAATCAACGATTAATAAAGCACCCTCAGATGATGCTAAAGAACGACTAACTTCATATGAAAAATCAACATGTCCTGGAGTGTCAATTAGATTTAAAACATAGTGTTGCCCATCTTTTACATAGTTTAATCTAACGCTTTGAGCTTTGATTGTAATACCACGCTCTTTTTCAATATCCATAGTATCCATCATTTGTGAACTTAAGTTTCTATCTTCAACTGCACCACACTCTTGGATAATTCTATCTGCTAGAGTTGACTTTCCATGGTCAATATGAGCTATAATTGAGAAATTTCTTATATTTTCTTGCAAAATTAATCCTAGTTTTGTATTTATATTCGCGATTATATCTAAAAGTTTGTAAGTTTTGTGTTAAGAGTTTAAAAAAGTAGATTTTAGGCAAAAAGCCTAAAATCTAAAAGTTGAGATTATTTTGAGATAATAGCTTGAATTCTTCTGTTTTCAGCTCTTCCCTCTTTAGTTTTGTTTGTTGTAATTGGTTGAGACTCACCAAATCCAACTGTTGATATTTTAGAAGCATCAACATTATAAGATTCTAAAGCATTAGCAGCTGATTCAGCTCTTCTTTCAGATAACCATTGGTTATATTTTTCAGTACCAACAGCATCAGTGTGACCCTCAATAGTAGCTTTTAATTTAGGGTTTGAGTTTAAGTAATCAGCAAACTCTTTAATTCTAGCTTTATATTGCTCTTGAATAATAGATGAATTAATATCGAAATTGATTTTTAAATCAACTACAACAGCACAACCATTATGATCTACAACAGCTTCACTAATTGTATTTGGACATTTGTCTAAAGAGTCAACAACTCCATCATTATCAGAGTCTAGCTCACAACCATTAGCATCAACTTTAACACCCATTTTTGTATTAGGACATTTATCCATTGAGTCAATAACACCATCTTTGTCTGAATCAAGAGGTTTAGGAGGCTCTACTTTTTTAGGCTCTTCAACTACTACAGGAGCAGGTGCAGCTTTTTTACCAAATGGAATTGCTAAACCAACTGTATAGATTAAGTTGTTATCACCATTGTCAAACTCAACTAAATGTCTAACATCAGCTTTAATAGCCATATCATTATCTAATTTATATTTGTAACCAAAACCATAGTTAGCAAATAATCCATCTTCATTACCAAATGCTTCAGAACCGAATACTTCAACACCAGCACCAACTAATGCATAAAGTGAAGATTTATTATCTAAGCTATACTCTTTTACAAAGTTTGTGAAAACTCTTGTAATAGAAGTATCTGAAGTTGAGTTTTTATAATCAACATCACCAAGAGTTCTTAAAAATCCTAATTCAACTTGATCAAACATAGATTCATCTAAATTAAATCCTAAAGATACACCTGCATTTGCATAGTTTCTATCTAAATCTAAGTTACCCTCAGAATAAGTTCCACCTAACATAGGTGTAACTTCATAATTGTATTCACTGTTTGCTGCGAATAATAACGTTGAACAAATCAAACTTGTTGCGATAATTTTTTTCATATTTTCTCCAATATTTTTTGAATTTATATCTTTATTATACTTAATTATAAATAAATATACAATGAAGTTATTTTACAAATATACTATTTACAGACTCATTGTTATGAATTCTTCTAATTGTTTCACCTATAATATGAGTTGCTGTTAGTACAGTAATTTTAGGATGGTCTTCTTTTAATGGAATAGTATCAGAAATAACAAGTTCATCAAGTGCTTCACCCTTTGTTAATCTTTCATAAGCAGGACCACTTAAAACACCATGTGTACAACATGCCATTA
>CBFIGT010000016.1:0-29356 GCA_965662175.1 Arcobacter sp.
AACGTACCACTGGTGAACCAATTGTTCTGCCAAGAGCATCGTTGGGTAGCTACGTACGGATGTGATAAGAGCTGAAAGCATCTAAGCTCGAAGCCAACTCTAAGATGAACTTTCCCTGAAGATCCCAGCAAGACTAGCTGGTTGATAGGCTGGATGTGTAAGTGATGTAAGTCATTTAGCTGACCAGTACTAATAGATCGTTTGGCTTATTTTAAACAATTCTTTGGTTTACTATCTTATTAAGTACAACACTTAATAAATATATGTGTTTATAAAGACTTTAACATTTAACTCAAGACAATTGAGTTGAGTAAAGAGCGTAAGTACTAGTTACAAATAACTAATACACCAATTACATTCTTTACTCAACTTTGTTGGTGATTATTGAGAAGTGGAAATACCCGGCTCCATTCCGAACCCGGAAGTCAAGCACTTCATCGCTGATAATACTGCAGGGTCCCCTTGTGGAAACGTAAGTCGTCGCCAACTCTTGAGTATTTTTTACAAAGCTTAGCTTTTTATCCTACTGCAGGATGAAGTGCTAAGCTTTTTTTTTGGGCGAATTTAAATTAATATAGGAAATATTATGTCAAATAAAGAATTAAAGGTAAAATTACCTGTAATTAATAAACCGATTATGAAAAAAGTTTCTAGTTTTGTGGGTGGAAAACCATCTGTAAAATCTAAGATTGTAACTAATAAAGATGCATATAAAAGAGTTTAATAAATAATACTAAATAAAGTATTGCGATATATTCATCGCATACCATATAATTGAGAAATTAAAAATAAATATAAATAGTGATGATGCTCTTGAGATAACTTTTTCTCTTTTTGTTCTTTCCCTCCCATGTGCTTTTAATGATATATACATATGAATTGCTGTAGCGCAAACAACTAATAATACAATAAAAAGTTTTCTATATAAAAGTTCACCAAATTGAGTATTTGAAAAATCACTACTAAAAAGTAAAGTATATAATTCATGTTGATTTAGTAATAGTAAACCTGTAATTATAAGAAGAGTAATCCAAATTAGTTGAAAATATCCATAAAAAGGACCTATGTGAGAATAAATAGTTGATTGGATTTTTGGGTCTTTAAAGTATATACCCATTCCAAATAGAAATAAACCACCGCCAACCCAAGTGGCAGCGGCTATTATATGAATGAAGAGTATTATATTAGTTAGCATCTTTTGATGAAACTATTTCAATAGAAACAATTTTATCTTTTTGATTAATCGCATCTAGTGTTGCAAAACTTGCAGAATCTCCATCTTCGATTCCACCAAATACTGTATGTCCACCATCTAAATGAGGGCATGGTACAAAACAGATAAAAAATTGGCTTCCACCTGTATCTTTTCCTGCATGTGCCATTGATAAACTTCCTTTTTTGTGCACTTGTTTATCAGCATTTGTTTCACACTCAATAGCCCAACCAGGACCACCCATACCAGAACCTTCAGGACAACCACCTTGTGCCATAAATCCAGGTATTACTCTATGAAAATTTAAACCATTATAAAAACTATCATTAACTAAAGTTGCAAAATTTGAAACTGCAATTGGAGTTGATTCAGGGAATAGTTTTAACCAAATAGTTCCCTTTTCTGTAGTAAGCTTTGCATATTGGAATTTTTCTAATTCCTCTTTTGGTAAATCATATTTCTTTAATTCTTTTCCGAATCCAAACATTTTAATTCCTTTTAAAATTTTATTGGAATTATATCAATTTAAAGTATCAATAACTTTAAAGATTGTAGCTTATATAAAAATATGGAGCATTGATATTAATCAACTTTTTTTTCTAAATAGTTTAATTTCACTAATGTATTTATTATCTCTTTAAAAACAGGAACAGCAGACCATGAAGCGTAGTGATAGTACCAATTTTTACCTGTAGATACTGGATTAATAACAGTTACACCAATAGTATATTTATTTTTACTATCATTGGCAAAACCAAAAAAAGATGAAATATATTTTTTTAAATATTCACCTCTTCTAGCAAATTGTGCAGTTCCTGTTTTCCCACCAACTTCTAAACCCTCTATATAAGCATTTACACCTGTACCTTTTGTTACAGTTTTAATTAATAATCTTTTTATTTCATTTGCTGTTTTAGCTGAAATTACTTTTTTTCTAGTGTCATCATCTAAATTTAGAGTTTTATCATCTACTAATAAATTTGAGACAATTTTTGGAGTTACCATATACCCCTCATTGTTAAAAACTGTATAAGCCTTAAGCATTTGCATAAAAGTTCCTGTCATACCTTGTCCATATGATACCGTTGCTTTAAAAACATTATCTTCATTATCTCTTTGACCAGCTGAGAATTGTTTTATACTTGGCATTTGCCCAACTCTTTCATAGGGTAAATCAATTTGTGTTTTTTTTGTTATTCCAAAGCTATGTAAGCCATTTACAAACTCTTCACCACTTAATCTTTGAGCTAGTTGTAGTGTTCCTATATTACTTGAAAAAATAAATATATCATCAAGTGTTAAATATCTTTTTGTAAACTGATGGTCATCACCTATAGTATATCTTCCAAGTTTATATTTACCTCTTGGGTATTCACCCTTTGAGTTTTGCTTACCACTATTGTATGCTGAAAAAAGTTCATTATTTTTGATTCTATTTTTATCCATAACTAAAGCTATAGAAATAGGTTTCATAATTGAACCTGGTTCAAATAAATACTCAATTGCACTTACATCTAAATAAGGGATATCTGTTTGTTTAATAAATTCAGGATTAAATCTATTTGAAGAGGCTAATGCTTTTATTTTACCTGTTTCACTCTCCATAACTGAAACAATAATTTCATCAGCTTCTAGTTTCTCTTTATACTTATCTAAAATAAGCTCAATATTTCTTTGGAGTTTTAGTGGGATATTTAAGACTAAATCAGCACCATCAATTCTGTTTTGAATGATTGATTGCTTATTAAATGAGATATATGATAATACATCTCTTCTTCCTTGTAATATACCATCTTTAGTTCTATTTAAATATGTGTTATAACTTTTTTCAAGTCCTTTTATACCATTTACTTTTGTTTTTCCATCTTCAGATTCATATTTTCTTATATATCCTACAACTGGAGTTAAGGTATCACTATAAGAGTATAAACGTTTCTCTCCACTCTCATTTATATTTAAACCTCTTAGGATTTTATTTTCATTTATTTGAATTGATTTAAAAACATTTAAATGTCTTAATTTAAATCCTAACTCTTTTAAGTTTTTAGCTGTTTTTGAGTCAATATTATATGATAAAACTATAGAGCCTGGGTTAGGAAGTGATTCATCAATTTTTTTTCTAATTTTACTCTCTGGAATATCACTATAAATAGAAAATAGTTTAATAAATAAATCTTTTTTATTTAAATCTAAAAATCTAGTATCAATAGTGGCTTTATATAATTTTAATGAAGAAGAGATTTTAAAATTATCCTCACTTAGTACATTTCCTCTAATAGCAAGCTCTTTTTTACTGCTTTCTAAATTGGGCAATCTTCTTTTATCTTGAATTGTTAAAAGGACTGTTGCAAAGAGTAAGAATAGTGAAAAAAATATAAAAATAAGTATTATAAATATTTTTTTAATTCTGGTTATTTTATTTATGTTTTTTGAAGACATCTTTATCCATATTAGATTATAATGTGATATGAATTTTATCCAAAATATGTTTAAACCTAATAAGAACTTTGTAGAACCTGATTATTTATTATTTATTTTAGCCTCTACATTGATAATTGTTAGTATAATTTTTTCTTACTCTTTGAGTGTCTATACTGTTGTTTATTATGAATATGCACAATTTCATTTTTTCTATAAACAGCTTATTGTTGGTATTTTATCAATTTTTTTAATGTGGGGAATTTCATTTTTTAATCCTGACTATATTATTGGAAAAGTTGGAATGGCTCTTTTTATTATTTTTTTAATACTAATGATTGCAATGCCCTTTATGCCAGCCTCTTTAGTTACATCAGCAGGTGGTGCTAATAGATGGATTAGATTACCTGGTTTTTCATTATCTCCTGTTGAGTTTTTTAAAATAGGTTTTATCTATTTTCTTGCTTGGTCTTTTCATAGAAGAGTTATGGATAAACCTAGAAAAATGCAGTTAAAAGATGAAGTTATTCTTTTATTACCTTATTTTATAGCTTTTTTATTAGTGGTTTTTTTAGTAGCTTTTTTACAAAAAGATTTAGGTCAAGTTGTACTTTTAGGTCTTATTTTAGTTATTCTTTTAATATTTGCGAATAGAAGTTTTAAAATATTTTTAGCTTTAGGTTTTATGATTGTATTAGGAATGGTAAGTCTAATTTTAGCAGCACCCCATAGAATTCAAAGAATTTATTCATGGTGGGCATTAAATCAAGATAAAATCTTATCCATATTACCCTCATGGGCTGATAAACATTTAAGAATAGATGAATTACCTGAACCATATCAAGTTGCGCACTCACTTAATGCTATACATAATGGTGGTTTTTTTGGTACGGGTTTGGCCCAAGGGAATTTAAAGCTTGGTTTTTTATCTGAGGTACATACTGACTTTATTTTAGCTGGAATAACTGAAGAGATTGGATTTGTAGGTCTTTTTTTTGTTACATCAATTATGTTTACTATTATATGGAGAATTTTTAAAATTAGTAGAAGGGTTGATAATCCAATTTATCATCTTTTTACTCTTGGTATTGGTCTTATGATTATTATTGCTTTTTTAATAAACTCTTACGGTATATCAGGTATGATTCCTATTAAAGGAATTGCTGTACCATTTTTAAGTTATGGTGGTTCATCTATGCTAAGTCTTGCAATTTCCATTGGTTTAGTTTTATCAATTAGTAAATTATCAAAAAAAGAGGATGTTAAGAAGAAATGAAAGGTAGTGTAGTTATTACAGGTGGCGGTACTGGAGGTCATTTAAAAGTTGCTAAGGCTTTTATAGATGAGTATAATAATCAACTTGCAATTGAACCATATTTTATAGGCTCTTCTAATGGACAAGATAAAAAATGGTTTGAACACTATTCAAAAATAAAAAAAGCCTATTTTTTAGATACTAAAGGTGTTGTAAATAAAGGTTTTTTTGGAAAAATAAAATCCCTTTTTCAAATACTAAAAGAGACAAATAAGTGTATGGATTTATTCGAAAAACTTGATGTTCAAACTGTAATAAGTGTTGGTGGATTTTCAGCAGCACCTGCAACATTTGCAGCAATTTTAACACCAAAGTGCAAACTATATATTCATGAACAAAACTCTTATATGGGAAAATTAAATAAAATCACTTCAAGATTTGCTACTGAGGTTTTTTCCTCATATTTAGAAGAGTCAAAAATAAAAGATTATCCTGTTTCTCAAGAGTTTTTTGATGAAGCTAGAATTAGAGAAGATGTTAAAACAGTTATATTTTTAGGTGGTTCTCAAGGGGCTGTTGCTATTAATAATTTTGCTTTAAAAGTAGCAAAATTATTAGATGAGAGAGGAATAAAAATTATTCATCAAACGGGTACTTATGATTATGAACGAATTAAAAATGAGTATAAAAAACTAAATATAAATGTTGATGTCTTTGATTTTTCCACTGATTTAATTAAAAAAATGAGTAAGGCTGATTTGGCTGTTAGTAGAGCTGGAGCTTCTACATTATGGGAATTAACAGCTAACTCTTTGCCAACTATTTTTGTACCTTATCCTTATGCTGCACAAGATCACCAATATGGAAATGCAAAGTTTTTGGAAGAAAAAAATTTATGTTTTTTAGTTAGGGAAAAAGATTTAAATGAAGAGCTTTTATTAACAGCTATCAATAGTGATATAAAAGCTATATCAAAAGCTTTAGTTGGCCTTACAACTAATGATGCTGTTAAAAAAATGATTGAGTTTATACTATACAAAAATCAAGAGTAGTATAAGTCCAAATACAATTCTATAAATACCAAAGGCTACAAAAGTAAAGTTTTGTAAGAATTTTAGAAATAGTTTAATAGTTAAAAATGCAACTATAAAAGATACCACAAATCCAACAGCAAGAACTAATAAATTAGCATCACTAAAATCTTTGTAGTGTTTTAATAAATCATATCCTGTAGTTGCACACATTACAGGAAAAGCTAAAAGAAATGAGAACTCAGCACTAGCACGTCTATTAAGACCTACTAACATAGCTCCAATAATAGTAGAACCAGCTCTTGAAGTACCTGGAATTAAAGCAAAAATTTGAGCAATTCCAATCCATAAAGCTTGTTTATAAGTTACTTTTTCAACATCATCAATATGGGATTTTGTTTCATCATAAAATTTTTCTACAACTAAAAAGATAATACCACCAACAATAAACATAATAGCTACAATCTCTATTGAAAACATTGCTTTTACCTGACTTGAAAAAATAAACCCAACAGCACCAATTGGAATAAATGCTAAAACTAGTTTTTTCCATAACTCTATTTTTTTAATAGAAAACTTATCTGGATAATTTAAAATAACAGCTAAAATTGCAGCAAATTGAATTATAACTTCATAAGCTTTTGTTACATTATTTTGTTCTAAACCTAAAAATTCACTTGCAACAATTAGGTGTCCTGTAGATGAAATTGGAAGAAATTCTGTAAAACCCTCTATGATTCCTAAAATGACGGAGTCAAGTATTTGCATTAAAAACCCTTATTTATATATTTTTTGAAAGTCTTAAAAAAAGTTTTAAAGCTTTTTTCTCTTTAGTATTTAGTTCGTAATCAATTTTATTCAAATATTCTAATATATTATTAACACTAATTCCACTCTTTTTAGAATACTCTTTTAGAATATATTGAGGAATTTTTAAACTTCTTTTATTGAAATTTTTAGTTAACTTGTTTAAATATTGACCATGTTTATTAAAACATAATCTTGCAAATACAAAAGGTAAATGATATTTTTGATTCCAAGCTTGGGCTAAATCGATAAAACTACTTTTTTCATTTGAGTGATAATAATTCAATGCTTTATCACCAATAATAATTTTACCATTTATTTTTAGTATTTTAGCTAAAACATTTGAGGTAGAGGATTCAAAATCTTTCTCATAATCCCCTTTAATAGCTAATACAGAAAGTACATCTTTTTTTGCGATTATTCCAAAATCTAGGGATTTTTTATTGGGAGATTCAATTGAAGAGATAAAAGCTGCATCAATTTTTCTATTTTTTAATTTTTTGTTAATATCCGAGGGATAAGATTTTTTATAATTAATTATTGCTTTAATTTGATTAGAAGTAATGTTCTTTTTAAAGTAGACATGAAATGGTAAAAGGTTTATATAATCGATTTTTGCGAATATCATTTATTCGTTTCCTAAACTTAAAATAGTTTTGATATAATAGTCAAAAATTGGTAAAAAAGGATTTAAAATGGTTGCAGTAGAATTTTTAGGCCCAATTAACAAGGCTCCTATTAATCTTGATATTAAAAATATATCAGAACTTAGTGTTATATTAAAAGATGATATTGAACTTGTGAAATGGTTAGAAAATTGTGCAGTTGCGGTTAATGATACACTAATTTGCTCTAAAGATATTGATTTAAAAGATGGTGATAAAGTATCTTTATTACCTCCTGTTTGTGGTGGATGATATTGTAATGAAAAATGAAAATTTAATGATAAAGAATGCATTACAACTTTTTGATGGTGATTTACCCGTTGAGAAGATTACAAATGCTTGGTATGATGAGTTTAGAAACTCTAATTATGGAGCAATAATTACTTTTGTTGGTGTTGTTAGAGATGAAGATGGAATTGAGGGATTAAGTTTTGATATTTATGAACCTATTTTAAACTCTTGGTTTGATTCTTGGCAAAAAAGAGCTAATGAATTAAATGCAATTGTTTTGATGGCTCACTCAAAAGGCGATGTTTTAAATCATACTAGTTCATATATTGCAGCTGTTTGTAGCCCAAAAAGAAGAGTTGCTTTGGAATTAATTGATGAGTTTGTTGAAGATTTTAAAAAATCAGCCCCTATTTGGAAATATGACATTATAAATGGAAAAAGAGAGTATGCCTTAGATAGAAGTACTAAAATAGAGGGTTCAGGAATATTAGCTTGAGAGTAGATTTACATAATCATACAACACTTTGTAATCATGCAACAGGAACTATGGAAGAGTACATTCAACGGGCAATAGAATTAAAAATAGATGTTTTTGGTTTTTCTGAACACGCTCCTATGGATTTTGATAAAAAATATAGACTTGATATAAAAGATAAAGAGTTTTATGAAAATGAAGTTAAATTTTTAAAACAGAAATATAAACAAGAGATTGAGATTTTACTTGGCTATGAAGTTGATTTTATGCAAAATATAAAAATGCTAGATGAGATTTTAGATGCAAAAGTAGATTATCTAATTGGTTCTGTGCATTTCTTAGACTCTTGGGGTTTTGATAATCCTGAATTTATTGGTGTTTATGAAAATAAAGATATTGATAAAATTTGGCAGGATTATTTTGATACAGTTAAAGAGTTAGCAAAATCAGCAAAGTTTGATATAGTAGGGCATATTGATTTAATAAAGATATTTAAATTTATGCCTAAAAAAGATATAAGAATAATCTGTTTAGATGCATTAAAAGAGATAAAAAAATCAAATATGTGTATTGAAATCAATGCAGCAGGATTTAGAAAGCCAATAAATGAACCATATCCCTCAAAATCAATTTTAGAGTTAATTTATGATTTGGATATACCTATTACTTTTAGTTCAGATGCCCATAGTGTAGAACAAGTTGGTTATATGTATGATGATGTTTTAAGTATAGCAAAAGAGATGGGATTTTCTAAAGTTGCTACTTTTAATAATAGAGATAGGAAACTGGTTAGTTTTTAGACTGTAGAATAATTATCAAATGTTTCAGTTATTTATAAAATGTTTATTTTTTATACAAGTTTATTGTGACTTATAAACTTTATTTTGATAGAATAATTCAAATCAAATATCAGGAGATAATATATGGGTAAATTTGTTAACAATACTCAAGAGTTTTTTAAATTTTGTGAAGAGAATGAAGTTAAATTTGTAGATTTTAGATTTACAGACATGAAAGGTATGTGGCACCACTTAACTTATATGATGAGCGCAGTTTCTGAGGGTCAATTAGAGGGTGGTATGCCTTTTGATGGTTCATCAGTTGATGCTTGGCAACCAATTAATAAATCTGATATGCTTTTAAAACCAGATGTTGAAACTGCATTTTTAGATCCATTTACAGCTGATTCTACTGTTATTGTAATTTGTGATGTTTATGACATCTATAAAGGTGACATGTATGAAAAATGTCCAAGATCTATTGCTAAAAAAGCTTTAACTCATTTATCTGAGTCAGGTGTTGGTGATGTTGCTTATTTTGGACCTGAAAATGAATTCTTTATTTTCGATGATGTAAAAATTATTGATAATATTAATGAGTCTTACTATAAAGTAGATTCAGAAGAGGGTTGTTGGGCTGATGCTTCATCTATTGATGGTGGAAACACAGGACATAGACCTAGAACTAAAGGTGGATACTTCCCAGTTCAACCAACTGATTCAATGGTAGATTTAAGAGCTGAAATGATGTTAGTTTTAGAGCAAGTTGGATTAGAGGTTGTTTTAGGACACCACGAAGTTGCACAAGCTCAAGGTGAAATTGGTATCGTATTTGGAGACTTAATTGAAGCTGCTGATAACGTACAAAAATATAAATATGTATGTAAAATGGTTGCACATTTAAATGGTAAATCTTGTACATTTATGCCAAAACCACTTTATGGTGATAATGGTAATGGTATGCACGTACACCAATCAATTTGGAAAGATGGTAAAAACTTATTCTACAAAGAGGGTGAGTATGGAAATCTATCTGAAATGGCTAGACATTATGTTGGTGGAATTTTCAAACACGCTAGAGCAGTTGCTGCATTTACAAATCCATCAACTAACTCTTATAAAAGATTAATTCCAGGATTTGAAGCACCTTCAATTCTTACTTATTCTTCTCAAAATAGATCAGCTTCTTGTAGAGTTCCTTATGGTGCTGGAGAAAAAGCAACTAGAGTTGAGATGAGATTCCCAGATTCAACTTCTTGTCCTTACTTAGGATTTGCAGCAATGTTAATGGCTGGACTTGACGGAATTGCAAATAAAATTGAGCCTGTTGGTCCAATGGATGAAGATTTATTTGAATTACCATTAGATGAGATTAGAGAGAGAAAAATCCCTCAAATGCCTCATACATTAAGAGGTTCATTAGAAGCTCTAATTAGAGATAATGAGTTCTTACAACCTGTATTTACAAAAGAGATGGTAGATACATATCAACACTATAAATTTGAAACTCAAGTTTGGCCTGACGAAGCTAGACCAACTGCGTTTGAATTTATGTCAACTTATTCTTGTTAATATTTTAAAACTTGAAGTATTGGGAAGCTTGGCTCTTTTGAGTCAAGCTTTTTTTTTAGAATTGGATTTGATTATTATCCATAATTTGAGGTTTTATAACAGGAAGTTTAGAAGTATCTGTAAAATACTCTTTTTTACCATTTAAAATAGTTGTTCTTACATTTTCAGGAACAGAAAATTCTCTTTTTAATTCAGGGTGTAGTTTTAAGTAGTTTTCATAGAAATATTTAAAAGCAGGACCTGATGTTCTTCCACCTGTTTCACTCTTTCTCATAGGTCTATTATTATCATTTCCAAACCAAACAATAGTTTGCATACTTGGTGTATATCCACAAAACCAAGCATCAATATTGTTATTTGTAGTTCCTGTTTTTCCAGCAACATCAATACCTTTAACTTTAGCTCGTCTTCCTGTTCCTCTATTTACAGTATCATTTAATATTGTAGTCATTAAATATATTTGTTCAGGTGATGTTACAAATCTCTCTTCAGGTTCAAAGGTAATTGTTTGTTTGTATCTATTTGTAATTGAGTTAATTAAATATGGTTTAACTTGAACTCCATTATTTGAAAACATTGAATAACTTTGAGATAAATCAATAGGTGATATTCCAAAACTTCCTAATGTAATAGATAAATCAAAGGGCATATCCTCTAAACCATAAGATTTTAGACCTTTATATACAACATCAATTCCAATATCATTAACTAAATTAATTGTTGCAAGGTTTCTTGAGTGAACTAATGCTTCTCTAAATGAGATTAAACCTTTGTAATTCTCTTCATAGTTTTTAGGTTGCCATCTTTTTTTCTTTTGTTCTTCTTCCTCATATGGTGTTCCATCAGGGTTTAGTTTTACTTCAACCCCATCAACAATTTTTATTATAGGTTCGATTTTTTCTTCATCTTCGTTTGTTGAAACATTCTCTTTTGCATTATTAGTCTCTTCATCATCAAACTCATAAGTTCTAGATATATCAGCAATCATAGTTGCAGGTGAATAACCTAAATCAAGTGCATTTTGGTAAATAAATGGTTTTACAGCAGAACCTGGTTGTCTTTTACTTTGTACAACTCTATTAAATGAACTTTTTTCATAATCAACTCCACCTAGCATACTTATGATTTTTCCTGTGCTACTTTCAATAGTAATAAATCCACCATTTAATGTTTTAGTGTAAGACTCCTCTTCTTCTATTAACTCAATTGGAATAAGATCTAAATCTTTGAACTTTTGGGATTTAAAATACTCATCTCTTTTTATAATTCCATCATATGCAACTTTTAATGCCTCTCTAGCAATTTCTTGGGCTTTTAAATCAATTGTTAGATTTATTGTATAACCCTCTTGTTTTATATTAGGAATACTTTTGCTTAACTCTTTAAATGCATAATCAACAATATAAGGAGCTTGATTTAATGTTAATGTTTGATTATAAACATCAGGAGTGAAATCAATAGCTTCTGTGAACTCTGTATTATTAATCCAACCAAGAGTTTTAAGTCTTTTTACAACTTGATTAGCTCTTGCTAGTGAAAATTTTAAATTTCTAGTTGGGTCATAAAAACTAGGTGCTTTTGGTAATCCAACTAATATTGCAATCTCTTTTAAAGATAACTCATAAAGCTCTTTTTTAAAATACCCAAGTGCAGCTGTTTTAATTCCATAATATCCATGACCAAAATATACTTGATTTAAATATCTCTCTAAAATTTGCTCTTTTGTTAGAATTTGTTCAACTCTAATTGCTAATAATGCTTCTTTAATTTTTCTCATTATTTTCTTTTCTCTACTTAAAAGTAGAGTTTTAACTAATTGTTGAGTTAAAGTACTAGCTCCCTCAACTAATTTTCTAGCTTTGATATCTTTTAAAATAGCTCTAATTATTGCATCAGGATTAACCCCATTGTGTTCAAAAAACTGAGTATCTTCAATTGCAAGTAAGGCTTCAATTACCCTTGGTGGAATATCATCATAATCAACATATAATCTATTCTCTTTTTCAAAAATATTTGCTACAAGTTCACCATTTTTATCATAAAATTGTGTTGTTAAAGGTGGTTTATAATTTATAACTTCATCAATATCAAATCTAATGTTTAAATATAAATAAATAAGCCAAGAGAAGATGGCTAAGACAATTAGTGTAATAATTCCAAATATATATTTCAACATATTTTATTCCCTAAATTTTTTATTTTTAAAATCTGAATTAATTAACTCTTTTGTATATTCATGGCTAGGATTATTTAAAATATCTTTAGTTTTTCCAGATTCAATTATTTTACCATTTTTCAAAATTACAATATCTTCACAAATATTTTCTATAGAGAATATATCATGGGTGACAAAAAGCATTTTTAGATTTAACTCTTTTTGAAGATTTTCTAATAAAGTTAATATTAATTCTTTGTTTTTACTATCAAGTGCTGTTGTTGGTTCATCTAATAATAGAAGTTTTGGATTTTGGCTCAAAGCAATAGCTATTACAACTCTTTGAAGTTGTCCACCACTTAGTTGGGATGGAAATCTATTTAATACCCATTGTTCTAAACCAACTTTATTTAAAACTTCTATTTTGATATTTTCCTCACAAAAAAACTGTTTAGATATTTTTGTAAGAGGTGAGAGAGAAGTAAAAGGATTTTGTGGAATAAAGGCAATATTTTTTTTATTTAATTCAAACTGGGATTTAATATTTATAGTAATATCTAAATTATTAGGAATTAAATTTAAAATAGCTTTTAATGTTAAAGATTTACCACTTCCACTTTGTCCTATTAATGAGGTTGAATTATTTATGTCAAAACTTATATTTACTAACTCTTTATTTTTATCTTTTATGGTTAAATTTGATATTTCTATTTTTGACATAAATATTTCTTTGCTTATACTAAAGCTTCATCCATTTCACTTGGTATTTCTAAGTTCATAAGTTTTAAAACAGTAGGTGCTATATTATTTAAACTTCCCTCTTTAACTTCTTGAACTCCATTTGCCGCAACAAAACAGTAAACATCTCCAACTGTATGATTAGTTAAGGTATTACCCTCACTATCTCTCATCATTTCACAATTTCCATGGTCAGATGTTAGTATTAAATTGTAGTTTTTCTCTTTTGCTTTTTCTAAAATAAGACCAAGCTCAGTATCAACAGCCTCAACAGCTTTTATTCCAGCTTCAAAAACACCTGTATGTCCAACCATATCACCATTTGCAAAGTTTACAACAATAAAATCAAACTCTTCATCCATTGCTTTTCTAACAGCTTCACCAACAGCTGGAGCACTCATTTCAGGTTTTTCATCATAAGTAGCAACATTAGGTGATGGGATTAAAACTCTAGTTTCATTTAAAAATGGTTCTTCAACTCCACCATTAAAGAAAAATGTTACATGGGCATATTTTTCTGTTTCAGCTGTATGAAGCTGTTTTAGTCCTGCATTTGAAATAGTTTCAGCCAAACTATTTTTTGGAATCTCTTTTGGAAAAAGTACAGGAAGAGGGAAGTTTTTATCGTATTCAGTCATTGTTGCAATATTTAAGTTTTTCTCAACTCTTGGAAAAGATGAAAACTCTTTATTTGCTATAGCATTTGACATCTCTCTCATTCTATCACTTCTAAAGTTACAAAAAATCATTGCATCATTCTCTTCAAATCCCTTGTATCCATTTAGTGAAGCTGGAACAATAAACTCATCTAAAATCTCATCTTTATATGAAGAGTCTATGTATTCATTGATGTTTTTGTCTGATTTTGGAAGTCCCAAGGCAATTGCATCATAAGCTTTTTTAACTCTATCCCATCTATTATCCCTATCCATTGCATAATAACGTCCTGAAATTGTAGCAATTGAGATATCTTCATCACAAATATTTTCTATTTGTGATGTATACTCTTTAGCACAATTTGGAGCAACATCTCTACCATCTGTTATTATATGTATTAATACTTTTTTTCCTAAACTTTTTGCTAATTTTGCAAAACCAATAATATGATTTATATGAGAATGAACTCCTCCATCACTAACTAATCCTAAAAGATGAATATTATTTGATTTATTTATTGTATTAATTAAAAGCTCATTATCTTTTAATGTATCTTTTTCTATTGCTAAATTTATTTTTACTAAATCTTGATATAAAACTCTACCACTACCTATACTCATATGTCCAACTTCACTATTTCCCATTTGTCCATCAGGAAGTCCTACATGGGTTCCATAGGTGTGAATAAGGGAATAGGGTACATTTTTAAATAGATAATCATATGTTGGTGCATTTGCATTTTTTAGTGCATTAAAATTTGATGAATCATTATGTCCAATACCGTCTGTTATTACTAGAATAGTTTTATTAGTCATGGCTTAAACCTTTTAAAATTATTGTTATTATATAATCCGACGATTATATCCAAATGAAGGTTTAAATTTGTTTTATTGGTTTTATAGACATCTTGATATTAATATTTTTCAATATATCTCAGTTCGAGCAGGACTTGCTTTTTTAATCTCTTTTGCATTAACAATGTATCTCTTGCCAAAATTTATTAAATGGGCAAAAAATAAAAAAGCTAATCAGCCTATTTATGAACATGCACCAAAATCCCACCAAGAAAAATCAGGAACTCCTACAATGGGAGGAGTTGTATTTATTTTTGCTACTATTATAGCTACTGTATTAACAGCAAAGTTAAATAATTATTATGTTGCAATTGGAATTTTAACTTTAGTTTTATTTTCATTAATTGGAATAAAAGATGATATTTCAAAGATTTTTAAAAAAAGTAATTCAGCTGGTTTAAGCTCTAGGGCTAAACTATTTTTGCAAACAGTATCTGGTTTTATTATTGCTGCTTCTTTGTACCATTATGGACATACTACTGATTTATTTACTCCATTTTATAAGTTACCACTTTTTGATATGGGTATTTTTGCTATTGCATTTTGGATGATTGTAATGGTTTCAACCTCTAATGCTGTTAATTTAACAGATGGTTTAGATGGTTTAGCAACAGTTCCATCTATTATTTCATTTTTTACCCTTTCAGCTATTGTATATGTTTCAGGTCATGCAATTTTCTCTTCATATTTATTAATAGCAAATATTAAAGAAGCAGGTGAACTTACTATTTTAGGTTCATCATTAATTGGGGCTTTAATTGCCTTTTTGTGGTACAACTCTCATCCTGCTGAAGTTTTTATGGGAGATAGTGGCTCTTTACCTTTAGGGGCTGTGATGGCTTATATGGCTATTGTTGGAAAAAGTGAGATACTATTACTTGTTATTGGTTTAATATTTGTAATAGAGACTGTATCTGTAATACTTCAAGTAGGTTCATATAAAATTAGACAAAAAAGAGTTTTTTTAATGGCACCTATTCATCACCACTTTGAACATAGAGGTTGGAAAGAGAATAAGATTATTGTTAGATTTTGGATAATCTCATTTATGGCAAATCTATTTGCATTATTAAGTTTTAAATTAAGATAGGTGAAGTGATGAGAGTTTTAGGAAAAGGTATAACAGCACTTTCAATAAAAGAGAAGTTTCAAGATGCAATATTATATGATGATAGTGATTTTGATACATATGATAAAAGTAGCGATGATATAACAGTTGTAAGTCCTGGAATAATGCCATCAAATAAAATGGTAAAAGAAAGCAATAATTTAATAAGTGAGTATGACTTATTTAAAGATGATATGCCTTTTTCAATTTGGATATCAGGAACAAATGGAAAAACAACCACAACCCAAATGATGCAACATCTTTTGAAAAAAAGAGGAAGTGTTTGTGGTGGAAATATAGGAACACCTTTAGCTAAATTAGATAAAGAGGCTAATATATGGATTTTAGAGACCTCCTCTTTTACTTTACACTATACAAATAAAGCAAAAGCAAATTTATATATACTTTTACCTATATCTGAGGATCATATTACTTGGCATGGTTCCTTTGATGAGTATAAAAAAGCAAAGTTAAAACCTTTGGATTTTATGTGCGAGGGTGAGATAGCTATTGTACCTGATGAGTTTAAAGATTATAAAACAAAAGCAACATTAATAACATATAAGAGCAGTGATTGTTTGTGTGAAGAGTTTAGTATTGATAAATCAAAACTAAAATTTTCTGAACCATTTTTATTGGATTCAATTTTGGCTCTTGCTAGTTCTAAAATTTTATTTGATGAAATTGATTATGATTTAATGAATGAGTTTATAATAGATAAACATAAAGTAGAAAACTATTTTGATAGAAAAAATAGATTATGGATTGATGATAGTAAAGCAACAAATGTAGATGCAACAATTAATGCCTTAAAATCTTTTAAAGAGAATGATATACATATTATTCTTGGAGGAGATGATAAAGGAGCAAATTTAAGACCACTATTTGATGAGTTAATTAAGTATAAAATTACAATATATGCAATTGGTTCTAATGAGAATAGATTAATAAAGCTAGCAAATGAGTATAAAATTACTTGTTTTCCTATGAAAACAGTAAATAATGCAGTAAAAAAAATAGACTCAAATATGAGCACAAACAGCGTTGGTATGCTATCTCCAGCTGCTGCATCACTTGATCAATTTAGCTCATACAAACATAGAGGCGAAGAATTTAAAAAAGAAATAGATAATTTAAGCTAGAATTAATTAAACAATCAATATAATTTCAGTCCAAAAACGATGGCTCGGTAGCTCAGTCGGTAGAGCAAAGGACTGAAAATCCTTGTGTCGGCAGTTCGATTCTGCCCCGCGCCACCATTTTTGTTTAGCACTATCGTGTGCTGGTGTAGCTCAGTTGGCTAGAGCAGCTGATTTGTAATCAGCAGGTCGGGGGTTCGACTCCCTTCACCAGCTCCATGTAAGTTATAAGTCTGCGAAATCTTCAAATGAAGATCAGCGCTAGACCAGATTAATAATATTTTCAACCGGTGAGGTTGGAGAGTGGTCAAATCCTGCGGATTGTAAATCCGCCGCCTACGGCTTCGAAGGTTCAAATCCTTCCCTCACCACCATTAAATGAGCGGGAGTAGCTCAGTTGGCTAGAGCTTCTGCCTTCCAAGCAGATTGTCGCGAGTTCGAGTCTCGTCTCCCGCTCCATTTATTTTTTATTGATTCTGGGAGCTGAGTTATTATGCAAAAATTGTAACTCTTTTTACAAAATGTAACCTCCTTGTAATCTTTTTTATAGTATAATTGCGACCCATTTATATAATTTAGTTGTAAAATTACACTTAACTTATGTGAATGTCTCACAAACCCCTCTGAATAGATCAGCTTTTGGGCTTATCTGCTCAGAGGGCAATTTAATTAAATCTTTTAAAGGAAAAATTCTATGGCAAAAGAAAAATTTGACAGAAGTAAACCACACGTAAATATTGGTACTATTGGTCACGTTGACCACGGTAAAACTACATTGACTGCTGCTATTACTATGTGTTTAGCATTAAAAAATGGTCAAAAAGCAATGGATTACGATCAAATCGATAACGCTCCAGAAGAGAGAGAAAGAGGAATTACTATTGCTACTTCTCACGTTGAGTATGAAACTGAAACTAGACACTACGCACACGTAGACTGTCCAGGTCACGCCGATTACGTTAAAAACATGATTACAGGTGCTGCACAAATGGATGGAGCTATCTTAGTTATTGCTGCTACTGATGGACCAATGGCACAAACTAGAGAGCATATCTTATTATCTAAACAAGTAGGTGTTCCATACATCGTTGTTTTCTTAAATAAAGAAGACCAATTAGATGACGAAGATAAAGAAGAGATGTTAGAATTAGTTGAAATGGAAGTTAGAGAGTTACTTTCTGATTATGATTTCCCAGGTGATGACACTCCAATTATTGCAGGTTCTGCATTCCAAGCATTAGAAGAAGCTAAAGCAGGTGCTGCTGGTGAATGGGCTGAAAAAATTTATACATTAATGGCTGAAGTTGATGCATATATCCCAACTCCAGTTAGAGATTCTGATCAAGATTTCTTAATGCCTGTAGAAGACGTATTTACTATCCAAGGTAGAGGTACTGTTGTAACTGGTAGAATCGAAAAAGGAACTATTAAATTAGGTGCTGAAATCGAAATCGTTGGAATGAGAGACACTCAAAAAACTACTGTAACAGGTATTGAGATGTTTAGAAAAGAGATGGACGAAGGTCAAGCTGGTGATAATGCTGGTATCCTTTTAAGAGGTATTAAAAAAGAAGATGTTCAAAGAGGACAAGTTCTTGTTAAGCCAGGTTCAATTACTCCACATACTGAATTCAGAGGAGAGGTATATATCCTTTCTAAAGAAGAGGGTGGAAGACATACTCCATTCTTCTCAGGATATAGACCACAGTTTTATGTAAGAACAACAGACGTAACTGGTTCTTGTACATTACCTGAGGGTACTGAAATGGTTATGCCAGGTGATAACGTAGAAATGACAGTTAGCTTAGTTGCTCCAATCGCTCTAGAAAAAGGTACTAAGTTTGCTATTAGAGAAGGTGGTAGAACTGTAGGTGCTGGAGTTGTTGCTGAAGTTCTTAAGTAAGGATTGACATGGCAGCAGTAAGAATAAAAATTGGATTAAAATGTCAAGAGTGTGGTGATATTAACTACACTACTTGGAAAAACCCTAAAACTCACACTGAGAAATTTGAGGTTAACAAATATAGTCCAAGATTAAGAAAACACACTATCCATAAAGAAGTTAAGTTAAAGTCGTAAGACTTTAACTAACTTTTTTCTCAAGCAGGTCAGTAGCTCCAATGGTAGAGCGCCGGATTCCAAATCCGATGGCTGGGGGTTCGAGTCCCTCCTGGCCTGCCACTAAATATTTCTTAAAGTAGTAAACTAAAAGACTCCTTTGAAAAATATTTATTTTTAAGCTAAATAATAAATCTGGAGTCAATTGTGAGTAAATTAAAATCATATTATAAGAGTGCAAAAGAAGAACTATCAAAAGTAATTTTTCCTATAAAAGAACAAATTAGATCTGCATATGTATCTGTATTTATAGTTGTTACTGTAATATCTCTATTTTTAGCTCTTATTGACGCAATTATGTCTCTTAGCTTATCATCTGTAATGAACTAAGGATTAAAATGGCACATTTATGGTACGCAATACAAACACACTCAGGTAGTGAATTAACAGTAAAAAGAGCATTAGAAAGATTAGCTGATGAGATGGCTGATGAAAGAATAGCAGAGGTTTTAGTTCCAACTGAAGATCTAATTGAGATAAAAAAAGGTAATAAAACAATAGTTGAAAGACCTTTATATCCAGCTTATGCTTTTGCAAAAATCGATTTAGATACAGCATTATGGCATAGAATTCAATCAATGCCAAAAGTTGGAAGATTTATTGGTGAGTCTAAAAAACCAACTCCTTTATCAGAAAAAGATATTAATTCTATTTTAGATAAAGTTAATAATAGAGCTGCTGCTAAACCAAAAGTTTCATTTGAAGAGGGTGAAATGGTTAGAGTTAATGAGGGCCCATTCTCTAACTTTAATGGAATAGTAGAAGACTTTGATATGGCTTCTGGAATATTAAAACTTAATGTTTCAATTTTTGGAAGAAATACACCTGTAGAAATTTCATATACTCAAGTAGAAAGAGTAGTTTAATTTCTGCTTTAGGCATTAGGCAATAAAACTTTACTTTCAAAGAGTTTTCTTGCCTAATGTCTAAATCATTAAAACAACAATAAAAATTTAAAAGGAAAAAAGATGGCTAAAAAAATAACTGGTATTTTAAAACTTCAAATTCCAGCTGGTGCTGCTAATCCATCACCACCTGTTGGTCCAGCTCTTGGACAAAGAGGTGTTAACATTATGGAATTTTGTAAAGCATTTAACGAAAAAACTAAAGATAAAGCTGGATATACAATTCCAGTAGAAATTTCTGTTTATTCAGATAAAAGTTTTACATTTGTATTAAAACAACCACCAATGACTGACTTAATTAAAAAGATTTCAGGAGTTAAAAAAGGTTCTGATAATCCACTTAAAAACAAAGTTGGAAAATTAACTAAAGATCAAATTATGGAAATCGTTGATATGAAAATCAAAGATTTAAATACAAATGATAGAGATCAAGCTGCAAAAATTGTTGCAGGAAGTGCTAGATCAATTGGTATTGAAACTGAATTATAATATTCAAAAATAGTCTTACCACTGACTTAAAAAGTTGGTAGCAAATCAAGAAGAATTACTCTTCTTGTAATAAAAAATAAAATTGCGGAGAAATATATTATGGCAAAAATTTCAAAAAGATATAAAGCTTTAAGTGAAAAAATTGAAGATAAAAAATACGCATTAGCAGAAGCTGTTTCATGTGTAAAAGGTTTAAAATCAGCAAAATTTGACGAAAGTGTTGAAGTTGCACTTAACTTAAATGTAGATCCAAGACATGCTGACCAAATGATTAGAGGTGCTGTTGTACTTCCAAATGGTACTGGTAAAACTGTTAGAGTTGCAGTATTTGCTAAGGGTGTTAAAATGGATGAAGCGAAAGCTGCTGGTGCTGATATTGTTGGTAATGATGATTTAGTAGAAGAAATCCAAGCTGGAAACATCAACTTTGATGTTTTAATTGCTACTCCTGATTGTATGGGAATGGTAGGTAAAATTGGTAGAATCTTAGGGCCAAAAGGTTTAATGCCTAATCCTAAAACAGGAACTGTAACTATGGATGTTACTAAAGCTGTTAATGATTCTAAAGGTGGACAAGTTACATATAGAGTTGACAAAAAAGGTAATATGCAAGCTGCTGTTGGAAAAGTATCATTTTCTGAAGAAGCATTAATTGAAAATATTAAAACTTTTGTTGCTGCTATTAATAAAGCTAAACCATCAACTGCAAAAGGTAGATATGTTACTAATGCAGCAATTTCATTGACTATGTCACCATCTGTTAATTTAGATGTAATGGAAGTTATGGATATTAAATAAGGTTAACACCTTATTTAATAACATTCAACAATGGAGATAATAATCTCTATGATTGAGTGTTATTCAAAGCACTGATATAAAACTAAAGACAGCAGGTTAGATACCCCCGTATCTAATAAATCCCGCCGAAGTCGATGTTTTGAAAGGGGGAAAATAATAATGATGACAAAAGCGAAAAAATCTGAAATAATTGATTTTTTAACTGATGAATTTAAAGCTTCTCAAGCTATTGTTGTGTGTGACTTTAAAGGTTTAACTCACAAACAATTAGAGAACTTAAGAATCGAAGCTAAAGCAAATAATACTAAAGTTCAAGTTGCTAAAAATACACTTGTAACAGTAGCTGTTAAAAATGCTGAATTAGGTGAAGTTGAATTATCAGGAACAAATGTTTTTTTATGGTCTGAAGATCAAATATCTGCTTGTAAAGTAGCTGATAAATTTGCTTCTGATAATAAAGATAAATTTTCAATTAAATCTGGTATCATTGAAGGTGAAATTGCTGACGTTAACAGAGTTAACGCATTTGCTAAATTACCATCTAGAGAAGAACTTCTTGGAATGCTTGCAGCTACTTGGATGGCTCCAGTTACAAACTTTACTATTGGGCTTGATGCTCTTAGAAAGAAAAAAGAAGAAGAGGCTGCTTAATAATTTAAGCATTTAATAAAATTAAATTAAAAAATTAAAAATAACAAGGAAAAGAAATGGCAATTTCTAAAGAAGACGTATTAGAATACATCTCTGGTTTATCTGTATTAGAGTTATCTGAATTAGTAAAAGAATTCGAAGAAAAATTTGGTGTATCTGCACAACCAGTTGCTATGGCTGGTGGAGCTGTTGCTGCTGTTGAAGCTGCAGAAGAGCAAACTGAATTTAACGTAGTTATCTTAGATGCTGGTGATAAAAAAATTAACGTAATTAAAGTAATTAGAGCGTTAACTGGTCTTGGATTAAAAGAAGCAAAAGCAATGGCTGAAGAAGCTGGTGCAGTTGTTAAAGAAGGTATTGGAAAAGAAGACGCAGAAGCTGCAAAAGCTGAATTAGAAGCAGCTGGTGCAAAAGTAGAATTAAAATAATTACTTTCTTGTAGTTATGTTACATAAGGCTTTTTGCCTTATGTAAAGATAGCATCTTTGAAGGCTAAGGTTAAAATTCATGGGAATTTTAACCCTATCCTTTAGGGATGCTTTTGTGCTTTATACTAAAAAGCAAAAAAATCAAATTTTAGACAAGGTGAACTATGCTAAATTCTTTAAAATCTGGTAATAGACTTCGAGTTGATTTTGCTAAAAATCCACAACATATTGAAATTCCTAACTTATTACAATTACAACAAAACTCTTATGACAACTTTTTAATGGTTGGAAAAGATGATAGAGCTGACGCTGGTATTGAAAAAGTATTCAAGTCAATTTTTCCTATTCATGATGCTCAAGGTAGAATTACTCTTGATTATATTCAAAGTGAAGTTGGAAAACCAAAATATGACGTAAGAGAATCTATGATTAGAGGTCTTACATATTCTATTCCTTTAAAAATAAAAATCAGACTTACATTATGGGACATTAACGAAAAAACTGGTGAAAAAGTTGGCGTTAAAGACATGAAAGAGCAATCTTTATTCGTAAGAGAAATTCCTTTAATGACTGATAGAACATCATTTATTGTTAATGGTGTTGAAAGAGTAGTTGTAAATCAATTACACAGATCTCCAGGGGTTATTTTTAAAGAAGAAGAATCAAATACTGCTGGAAATAAACTAATCTATACTGGACAAATTATTCCAGATAGAGGTTCATGGTTATATTTTGAATATGATGCAAAAGATGTATTATATGTAAGAATTAACAAAAGAAGAAAAGTTCCTGTAACTATTCTATTTAGAGCACTTGGTTACTCTAAAGAAGATATTATTAAAATGTTCTACCCAATTTTAAATATCAAAGTTAAAAACAATAAATTTTTAACAGAATTTAACCCTGATGATTTTACAGGAAGAGTTGAGTTTGATATCAAAGATGATAAAGGTAACTTAATCATTGGAGCTGGAAAAAGATTAACAGCTAGAAAAGCAAATGCTTTAGTTGAGGGTGGTTTAAAATTAGTTGAGTATCCAATTGAATTATTAATGGATAGATGTACAGCATCTACTATTTTTGATCCTGAATCTGGTGAGGTTTTATTTGATTCATTAACTAATCTTGATGAATTAAAATTAAAAAAACTATTAGACTTAGGTTTTGATTCCTTTGATATTGCAAATGACTTAGCTGATGGTGTTGATGATTCTATTATTAATGCATTCCATGCAGATGCTGAGAGTTTAAAATTATTAAAACAAACTGAGCAAATTGATGATGAAAATGATTTGGCTGCAATTAGAATTTATAAAGTAATGAGACCAGGTGAGCCTGTAACAAAAGAGGCTGCTAAAGAGTTCGTTAAAAAACTATTCTTCGATCCAGAAAGATATGACTTAACAAAAGTGGGAAGAATGAAAATGAACCACAAGTTAGGTGTAAATGTTCCTGAATATGTAACTACATTAACTTATGAAGATGTTATTAAAACTGTTCAATATTTAGTAAAAGTTAAATCAGGTCATGGACATATTGACGATAGAGATCACTTAGGAAATAGAAGAATTAGAGCAATTGGTGAGTTATTAGCTAATGAAATGCATAGTGGATTAATCAAAATGCAAAAAGCTATTAGAGATAAAATGACTACTTTAAGTGGAACTTTAGAAGATATTATGCCACATGATTTAGTTAACTCTAAAATGATTACATCAACTATTACTGAGTTTTTTACATCAGGTCAATTATCACAATTTATGGACCAAACTAATCCATTATCTGAAGTTACTCATAAAAGAAGACTTTCAGCACTTGGTGAGGGTGGACTTGTTAAAGAGAGAGCTGGATTTGAAGTAAGGGACGTTCACCCAACGCATTATGGAAGAATTTGTCCAGTTGAAACTCCAGAGGGTCAAAATATTGGTCTTATTAATACATTATCTACATTTGCTAAGGTAAATGAATTAGGATTTATTGAAGCACCTTATAAAAAAGTTGTTGATGGTGTTGTATCAAATGAGATTATTTATGTAACAGCAACTCAAGAAGAGGGACTACTTATTGCACCTGGTTCTACAAAAGTTGATGACAATGGTAAAATCGTTGAATCACTAGTTGAAGCTAGACAAGATGGTGAAATTTACTTAGTTGAAAAAAATAAAGTTCAATTAATTGATATCTCATCACAAATGGTTATGGGTGTTGCTGCATCTTTAATTCCATTCTTAGAGCATGATGATGCCAATAGAGCACTTATGGGTTCAAATATGATGAGACAAGCTGTTCCATTATTAAAACCTAATGCTCCTGTTGTTGGAACTGGATTAGAAAAAACAGTTGCACGAGATGCTTGGGAAGCTATAAAAGCTTCTAGAGCAGGACTTGTTGAAAAAGCTGATGCTAAAAACATTTATATTAGAGGTGAAGATGAAAATGGTGCATTTATTGACCATTACTCTGTAAATAAAAATGTTAGAACAAATAATAATACATCTTTTGGGCAAAGAATTGCTGTAAAAGAGGGTGAAGAAGTTTCTAAAGGTCAAGTAATTGCTGATGGTCCATCAATGGATAAAGGTGAGTTAGCTGTTGGTGTTAATGCATGTGTTGCGTTTATGCCATGGAATGGTTATAACTACGAAGATGCGATTGTTTTATCTCAAAGATTAATTAAAGAAGATGCCTTTACTTCAGTTCATATTTATGAAAAAGAGGTTGAGTGTAGAGAGCTTAAACATGGTAATGAAGAGATTACTAGAGATTTACCAGGTGTAAAAGATGAGTCAATTACTCACCTTGATGAATCAGGTATTGTAAAAGTTGGAACTTATATTAAACCTGGAATGATTATGGTTGGTAAAGTTACACCAAAAGGTGAGATTAAACCAACTCCTGAAGAGAGATTATTAAGAGCAATTTTTGGTGAAAAAGCTGGTCACGTAATTAATAAATCACTTTATTGTCCTACATCTATGGAAGGTGTTGTTGTTGATGTTAAAGTATTTACTAAAAAAGGTTATGAAAAAGACTCAAGAGCAGTTGCTGAATTAGAATCAGAAAAAGCTGAACTTGATTTAAAACACCATGATAAATTACTTATGTTAGATAGAGAAGAGATTTTAAAAATCAATAACTTATTATCTAAATCTGTTTTAACAAAAGATGTTGAAGTTGATGATGTTACATATAAAAAAGGTAATTCAATACCTTTAGATATCTTATCAAATATCAATAGATTTGCAATGAAAAAAGTTGTTGCTTCTTTTGGAAAAGATATTGAAAAATCATATAATGATATCAAAGAGTACTTTATTAATCAAAAAACTCAATTAAGACAAGATCATGAAGAGAAGCTTGAAGTATTAGAGCATGATGATATTTTACAATCAGGTGTAATCAAACAAGTTAAAGTTTATGTAGCAACTAAGAGAAAAATCAAAGTTGGGGATAAGATGGCAGGACGACACGGAAATAAAGGTATCGTTTCTAATATTGTTCCTCAAGTAGATATGCCTTATATGGAAGATGGTTCAACTGTTGATGTTATTCTTAACCCACTTGGGGTTCCATCACGGATGAATATTGGACAAATCTTAGAAGTTCACTTAGGATTAGTTGGTATGAAACTTGGAGCTCAAATTCAAGAGTTATTTGATGCTAAAAAAGCTGAGTTTGTTAGTGAATTAAGAGCTAAAATGATTGAAATAGCTGATGTTACTAAACTTATGAATGGAAAAGAGTTCTTAAATAACTTAAGTGATGAAGAGTTAATTGAGTATGGACAAGACTGGACAAAAGGTGTTAGATTTGCAACACAGGTATTTGATGGAGTTAAAGAAGCAGAGTTTGTAAAACTGTTTGAATTAGCAAAAATTGATACAGATGGTAAAACTACACTTTATGATGGTAAAACAGGTGATAAGATGAAAGAGAGAGTAAACGTAGGTTATATGTATATGCTTAAACTTCACCACTTAGTTGATGAAAAAGTTCACGCTAGATCAACAGGTCCTTATTCACTTGTAACACAACAACCAGTTGGTGGAAAAGCACTATTTGGTGGTCAAAGATTTGGGGAAATGGAAGTTTGGGCTTTAGAAGCATATGGAGCTACAAGCGTTCTTAAAGAGATGTTAACAACTAAATCAGATGACGTTGAGGGTCGTACAAGAGCTTATAGAGCCATTTCAAATGGTGAAAACGTACCAAAATCTGGTGTTCCTGAAACTTTCTTCGTATTAACGAAAGAGTTAAAAGCTTTAGGTTTAGATGTAGAGATTTTCGAAGAGGTGGAAGATAATGAGTAAAAATAAAATATTAGAGCCAATTGAGATTAAAGAGTTAGAAAGACCACAAGATTTTTCAGCGTTTCAATTAAGACTTGCAAGTCCTGAGAAAATTCTTTCTTGGTCTTGTGGTGAAGTTAAAAAACCTGAGACTATTAACTATAGAACACTAAAACCTGAAAGAGATGGACTATTTTGTGCCAAAATTTTCGGACCTGTAAAAGATTATGAGTGTCTTTGTGGTAAATATAAGAAAATGAGATACAAAGGTGTTGTTTGTGAAAAATGTGGTGTTGAAGTAACTTCTTCAAAGGTGCGAAGACATAGAATGGGACATATTGATTTAGTATCTCCTGTTGCACACATTTGGATGGTAAGCTCACTTCCAACTAGAATTGGTACTTTATTAGGTGTTAAACTAAAAGATTTAGAGAGAGTATTATATTATGAAGCATATATTGTAAATGAGCCAGGTGAGGCTTTTTATGATAATGAACACTCTAAAAAAGTTATGAAATATGATATTTTAAATGAAGAGCAATATAGAACTATCTATGAGCATTTTGAACATACAGGTTTTGAAGCTAATATGGGTGGTGAAATTGTTAGAGATTTATTAGAAAATCTTGATTTAATGGAACTTTTACATATCTTAAAAGAGGAAATGGGTGCTACTAAATCAGAAGCAAAAAGAAAAACTATAATCAAAAGATTAAAAGTTGTTGAAAACTTTATTAATTCAGGAAATAGACCTGAATGGATGATGTTAACAAAACTTCCAGTTCTTCCACCTGATTTAAGACCACTTGTTTCACTTGATGGTGGAAAGTTTGCTGTATCTGATGTTAATGACTTATATAGAAGAGTTATAAACAGAAATAACAGACTTAAAAGATTATCTGAACTTGATGCTCCTGAAATCATTCAAAGAAATGAAAAAAGAATGCTTCAAGAGGCTGTTGATGCATTATTTGATAATGGTAAAACAGCTAATGCTGTAAAGGGTGCAAATAAAAGACCTTTAAAATCATTATCAGAAATCATTAAAGGTAAACAAGGAAGATTTAGACAAAACTTACTTGGTAAAAGGGTTGACTTCTCAGGAAGATCAGTTATCGTTGTTGGACCATCACTAAATATGGACCAATGTGGTATTCCTAAGAAAATGGCTTTAGAGTTATTTAAACCACATTTAATGGCTAAGTTAGAAGAAAAAGGTTATGCAACAACTTTAAAATCAGCGAAAAGAATGATTGAAGCTGAAACAAATGAAGTTTGGGAATGTTTAAATGAGATTGTTGATGAATATCCAATTTTATTAAATAGAGCACCAACTCTTCATAAACTTTCAATTCAAGCGTTTCACCCAACACTAATTGATGGTAAAGCTATTCAGTTACACCCACTTGTATGTTCAGCATTTAATGCCGACTTCGATGGGGATCAAATGGCGGTTCACGTACCTTTATCGCAAGAAGCAATTGCTGAGGCTAAGATTTTAATGATGTCTTCAATGAACATCCTTCTTCCAGCTTCAGGTCGTGCTATTGCTGTACCATCTCAGGATATGATTTTAGGTATTTATTATCTATCATTAGAAAAAGATGGTGTAAAAGGTGAGCATAAACTTTTCACAGGTGTTGATGAAGCTATGATTGCATTAGAGATGAATCAAGTAGATTTACATGCAAAAATTAGAAGTAAAATTAATGATAGAATTGTTCATACAACAGTTGGTAGATTAATTGTACATAATATCTTACCTGATTTCGTACCATTAGAGTTATGGAATAAAATCTTAAAGAAAAAAGATATTGGTGCCTTAGTTGATTATATTTACAAACATGGTGGATATGAAGTTACTCCTAAGTTCTTAGATAACCTTAAAAACCTAGGTTTTAGATATGCAACAGATGCTGGTATTTCTGTATCAATTGATGATATTAGAGTTCCTGAAACAAAAGTTGGACATATTGCTAAATCTAAAAAAGATGTAATTGATGTACAAAAACAGTTTGCACAAGGTTTATTAACTGAGCAAGAAAGATATAATAAAATTATTGATATTTGGACAGAGGTTAATAATAGACTTGGTTCTGAGATGATGGAATTAGTAAAAGCTGATAAAGATGGATTCAACTCTATTTATATGATGGCTGATTCTGGGGCTAGAGGTTCTGCTGCACAGATTAGACAGTTATCTGGTATGAGGGGTCTTATGGCTAAACCTGATGGTTCTATTATTGAAACACCAATTATTTCAAACTTTAGAGAGGGTCTAAACGTACTTGAGTACTTTATTTCTACTCACGGAGCTAGAAAAGGATTAGCGGATACAGCACTTAAAACAGCCAATGCTGGGTATTTAACAAGAAAGCTAATTGACGTATCTCAAAATGTTAGAATTACAATTGAAGATTGTGGAACTCATGAGGGTGTTGAAATTACTGATTTATCAAGTGGTAATGAGTTAATTGAGAGCTTAGAAGAGAGAATTACAGGTAGAGTTATTGCTGAAGATATTATTGACCCAATTTCAAATGAGATTTTGTTTACTGAGGGGACTTTAATTACTGAAGAG
>CBFIGT010000017.1:0-28753 GCA_965662175.1 Arcobacter sp.
TTATTACATTTCCAACTTCCTCTTTTGCTATTGTGATAATTGGGATTTCATAGATTTTCCATCTTTTTTTATCTTCATCGCTTGGTTTTACTAAATTTGGCTCAATAACAATAACTCCACCATCTTTTACACCATTTTTAAACTGATCATATGAAACTTGTGCAACTGAAAGCATAAAATCTATTTCACCATCATTTGCATAAGGGTATAAAATCTCTTTATCATCAAGGGTAATATCAACAACAGTTGCACCTCCTCTTACTTGTGAGGTATAAGTTGCTGTTTTAAGACCATAGCCACCAGCTTTGATTTTAGCAGCTGCAAATATAGAGCCTGCAAGAAGTACACCTTGTCCACCAACTCCTGTAAATCTCATAAGTGTTTTTGCCATAATTTATCCTTCTAAATCTACAGTTGTATTATTTTGATGTGCTTCTTGAACTTTTTTATACATAGCTGTATACTCTTTTGCATTTTCATCTTCTTTTAAAATACCTGTTGGAAATTTTCCAACTTTTTCTTCATCGCTTAATTTATCAAATTTTGGTTTTGCAAGAGTAATACTATCTATCCAATCAAGATTTTCCATTGCACTATTCATTTTGTTTTTTCTTCCAAGATTTACATGGCAATTTGAAAAAATATCAAAAAATGAGTATCCCTTATGCTCTAATCCTTTTATAAAAACTTTCTCCAGTTTTTTAGGATTTAGCATACTCTCCCTAGCTACAAAAGAAGCCCCAGCTCCTATTGCTAAATTACAAGCATCAAAAGTAGGATCGATATTTCCTCTTTTTGCTGTTACTGTCCACATTCCTTGTGGTGTTGTTGGGCTTGTTTGAGAGTTTGTAAGTCCATATATAAAGTTATTTACAACTATATGATTTATATCCATATTTCTTCTACAACCATGAATTGTATGATTTCCACCAATTGCTAAACCATCTCCATCACCTGTTACGCAAATCACGTGTTTATCTGGATTTGCTAGTTTTATTCCTGTTGCATAAGCTATTGTTCTTCCATGGGTTGTATGAACTGTATTACAGTTTATATATGAAGAAAATCTACCTGAACATCCTATTCCTGATACTACACAAACATCTTTCATATCCCAACCAAGAGAATCAATTGCTCTAATTAGTGCTTTTAAAATAACACCATCTCCACATCCCCAACACCATAAAGTTGGCATTTTGTTTATTCTTAAATATTTATCGTAATCAAAAGCCATCTTACATTCCTTTTATTTTTTTAATTATTTCAAGTGGAGCTATTGGTCTTCCATTTGCTTTAAAAATAGTTTCAAAATCTAATCTTTGGCTTGCCCTTTGGATTTCTTGAATATATTGCCCCATATTAAGCTCAACTACTAATACTTTTTCAAACTTATCACATAACTCTTTTATTTTCTTTGCAGGGCTTGGCCAAAGAGTTATTGGTCTAAAAAGTCCAACTTTTATTCCCTCATCCCTTAATCTATTTATTGCCTCTTTAGCTGAAAGAGAAACAGAACCATAAGCTATTATCATAATATCAGCATCATCTAACTCATACTCTTCATAAGACTCTATTTCATCAAGATGGGCATCAACTTTTCTAAAAAGTCTCTCTATTAAGTTTTCACACATAGTTTCATCTTCAGTTGGATGTCCATTAAAATCGTGATGAAGTCCTGTAAAGTGGTATTTGTATCCTTTAAACATAGGATTTAAAACAGCAGGTCTATCTTGTGGCACATTATATGGTTCATAATCTTCAGCTTTCCCCTCAAATAACTCTCTTGTTTTTATTTTAGTTTTAATCTCTTCTATTGTTGGAATTACAGCTTTTCCACTCATATGTCCTATTGTTTCATCAAGTAGTACAAACACAGGTTGCATAAATCTATCAGCTAGATTAAAAGCACGTACAGTTTGGGTATAACACTCAGCTAAACTTCCAGCACATAAAGTTATAGAATTATAATCTCCATGTGTTGGAGATTTTGCTTGTAAAACATCACCTTGAGCTACCCGTGTTGGAAGTCCTGTTGAGGGTCCACCCCTCATAACATTTACGATTACAAGTGGGACTTCTGAAATATATGCAAGTCCTATGTTTTCAGATTTTAGTGAAATTCCAGGTCCACTTGTTGCTGTCATTGATCTTTTTCCACTCATAGAAGCTCCAATAGCAGCACAAATTCCAGCTATCTCATCTTCCATTTGAATAGCAGCTCCGCCATTTGCTGGAAGTAAATCTGTTAATGCATGCATTATTTCACTAGATGGTGTAATAGGATAACCTGAAAAAAACTCACACCCAGCATCAACAGCAGCAAGTGCTGATAATTCATTTCCTGTAGATATTAATTCTCTCATATTTTATCCTTGAACTCTATAGTTGTTGTTTTTTAGTTTTTCTGAACGCTGTTTTGCTTCATCTGTAAGTTTTGCAAATTTATATTCACTTTTATCAGCCACATGAATTGCAAAATCAGGACAAGATAGTTCACATTCATAACAGCCTATACAATCATCTGTTGCTATTAAATCAACCATAGAACCTAATGTTGAGCTTGGATCAGCTTTCATGGCTATTACACCAGCTGGGCAAACAGATGCACATATATCACAAGCTTTGCATCTTGAGGTATCAATCCAAACAGCTACATTTTTTGGAGCTTCCATTATAGTCATTACACTCTCCTTATTTTTATATTAAATAAAAATATTAAATTATATTTTCAATCATAACTTATAAAAGCTAAAAATTCTATATAAGATTTTATTATTTAGTTTCAAAACAAAATTAGTGAGTATTTGTTACAATATCAAAAAAATAAAAAAGGTCTCTTTTGCTTCTATACCAACCAATTGATGGCTATTGCTATAATAGTGATACTCATTTTCTTCATCACTTTATAAATCAAAACTTAAAGGCCTTTAAAAATATAAAGGGTGAGCTTTTAGATATAGGAAGTGGAAGTGGAATTTTGGGATTATTAGTTGCTAGAGATAATCCTAAACTAGCTTTAAATCAGTGCGAACTTCAAGATAAATTTCAAAAATTAAGTTCAATAAATAGCAATACAAATAAAATAAAATCATCACTTTTTAAGGGAAAATATCAAGATATAGAGTTTGATAAAGAGTTTGATATTTGTGTCTCAAATCCACCTTTTTATCATACAAATGTAATCAAAAGTGAAAATGAAAATATCAAAATAGCTAGATATAATGACTCCATGCCCCTAAGAGATTTTATTGGCAAAACATCAAAAATATTAAAACAAAATGGAAAGTTCTTCTTTTGCTATGATGTTAAGCAGATAAATGATATTATATTAACTTTAAATGAGTTTAAATTTAATATAGAATCGATGCAATTTGTACATCCAAAATCTTCCAAAGATGCTACTTTGATTTTAGTATATGCTAGAAAAAATTCAAAATCATTGACAAAAATATTAAAACCACTTATTGTATTTGATGATAATGAATTTACAAAAGAAGTACAAGATATTTATAAACAATCATCAACACATAGTATAAAAGTAGAAATATGAGTGAAATAATAAAAAAAGATGGCTTCCCATACTCTTTTGAGCCAAGTGCTTGTGACACTTGCCAAGGTAATTGTTGTATAGGTGAGAGCGGTTATATTTGGATAAATAAACAAGAGTGTGAAATATTAGCTAAACATTTAAAAATTAGTTTAAATGAATTAGGTCAAAAATATCTTATGAAAGTTGGATATAAATACTCTATAAGAGAAAATAGAATCAATGAAAACAATTATGCTTGTGTTTTCTTTGATTTAGAAAAAAAACAGTGCTCAATATATGAAGCTAGACCGACTCAATGTCGAACTTTCCCTTTTTGGGACTATTTTAAAACAAACGTTAATGAGGTAAAAGAAGAGTGTCCAGCTATAAAAGATATTTAGTTTTATTAGTTTTTATATTTATAACTTCATTAAATGCAAAAAACTTAGATAATGGTTTCAATGAAGATTTATATATCTTATATGCTTTAGAGTATGAAAAAAATGGAAATATGAATGAAGCTAGAGTTTTATATGATAAGCTTTTTTTAAATACATCAAAATATGAATATCTTGTAAAATATCTAAGAATTTCCTTAGCCACAGGTAATTTTAAAGAGATAGTAAAGGTTAGTGAAAGATATCTAAAACAAGATATTTTAGAGCGTGAGTTGATACTAAGAATTTATTGTGTCTCTTTATTAAATTTAAGTGAAACAGACAAAGCTTTAGAAATCGCAAAAACGCTTCTAAAAGAGTATAAAAGTGCTTTAAATTATGAGGTATTAGCAAATGTATATTTTGTAAAAAAAGATTATGAAAAAGCAATATCATATTTTGAAACCTCTTATTCTATGAATAAAGACTCAAACACTCTTTTTAATCTTGTAAATATTTTATATGCTTATTTAAACAGAAAAGCTGAAGCTTTAGCTTATTTGGAAACCCATGTTAGGCTTTATGGTTGCGACTCTCTTGTTTGCTCTAAATTGGTATCTATTTATCAAGAACAAAATAATATAGATGGTGTAATATCTGTTTTAAAGCGTTCATTTTTAACTTTTAAAAACCAAAATGACGATAATATGGCAAATAAAACATATGAACTTTTAATAGCATATTTAGAAAAAAAAGATTTAAATGAAGCTATTAAATTTTTGGAAGAGAATAGTGTTGATGAGTTGAAACTTATTAATCTATACAAAAGAGTAAACCAAAATAACAAGGCTTTATCTTTGGCTAAAAAGCTTTATAAAGAGGATAGCAATATTGATTTATTAGCTCAAATAGCTATTTTGGAGTTTGAGAGTGCTGATGATAAAAAGGCAGTTTTAGATTCAGTTATAAAAAAGTTTAATGATGTTTTAACAGTATTAGATAGCCATGTTTACCAAAACTATTTGGGATATATCTTAATTGATTTTGATATTGATGTAAAAAAAGGTTTGGCCTTTGTAGAGCAAGCTTTGGAAAAAGCTCCAAATAATATAGCTTATTTAGACTCGAAAGCTTGGGCTTTATATAAACTAAAACGTTGTGATGAAGCTTATACTTTTATGAAAAAAGTTGTAGAAGAGGTTGGGGCAAATGATAGTGAGATTAAAATTCATTGGCAAAAAATTAAGGAGTGTAATAAAAAATGATTTTAGATGAGATAAATAGAAGAACTTTAGAAGATGTTGAAAAGAGAAAAAAAGATGTTCCTTTGGAGCTTTTAGGAAGAAGTTTAAGTTCAAATCCCTATGCACCAAGAGATGTAAAACCATATTTAACAGCTACTAAAGAAGAACCAATTAGAATCATTGCTGAGGTAAAAAAAGCAAGTCCTAGCAAAGGCGTTATAAAAGAGGATTTTGACCCAATTGCAATTGCTCAAGAGTATAGTGAAAATGGTGCAAATGCAATATCTGTATTAACAGAACCTCATTGGTTTAAAGGTAATTTAGAGTATTTGACACAAATTAGAAGATATGTTCCAACACCACTTCTAAGAAAAGATTTTATACTTGATAAATACCAAATTGTTGAGGCTTTAGTTTATGGGGCTGATTTTATTTTACTTATTGCAAAATCTTTATCAACAAAAGATTTAAAAGAGTTATATGATTATGCTTTACATCTTGGTCTTGAAGTTTTAGTAGAGGTTCATGATAAAGAGGATTTGATGAAAGCTATGAAGTGTGGAGCTCATATAGTTGGAATAAATCATAGAAATTTAGAGACTATGCAAATGGATATGAGTTTATGTGAAAAATTAATTCCAATGATTCCAAACGGTAAAATTATAGTTGCTGAAAGTGGAGTAAGCAATACAGAAATTATCAAAAACTTAAGTGAAATTGGTGCTGATGCTTTTTTAATTGGTGAGCATTTTATGAGAGTTCCTAGTATAAAAGATGAGTTGAAAAAATTTAAAAATTCAATGAATTAAGATGTTTTATCAAGTAGTTCTATTTTCACTTATAGCTGGTTCTACTGTTTTTATTGGTGGATTACTATCATATTATTTTGAAAATAGGGTACATAATAGAGTTCTAAAAGAGCTTACCTTACACTATCTTATTGCATTTGCAACAGGAATAATGATTTCAGCCATATCTTTTGTACTTGTACCAAAAGGTATGGAAAGCTTATCAATATTTTTAGCACTATTTTTATTTTTATTTGGTGGAATAGCTTTTTATTTTATTGATTTATATATTCAAAAAAATAGGCAAAGCATGCCGCAAGTTTTAGCTATGTTGCTTGATTTTGTGCCTGAATCTATCGCATTAGGAGCTGTTTTTGTATATGACCACAAAACAGGTATTTTACTCTCTGTTTTTATTGCACTTCAAAATTTACCCGAGTCTTTTAATTCATATTTAGAATTAAAAAGATTAAAACACTCTTCAAAAAAAGCATTATGGTTACTATTTTATTTGAGTTTTGTTGGATTGTTTTTTTCTTTGATAGGCTACTTTTTTTTAGAAGATAGTATAAATATAACTTCATCCCTAATGCTTTTTTCAGCGGGTGGAATTATGTATATAATCTTTCAAGATATAGCTCCCCTTTTACAATATAAAAAGAAAAAGACTATTGCCTTTGGTGTTAATTTAGGTTTTGTAATTGGTATGTTAGGTGAAGCTTTAGTATAAGCAAAACTAATAATATTTTTAACATCAAATTAATATTATATAGCTTATAATTCAAAACAATTTATAATTTCATATTATAATAAGGAGTTGTTTTGAATAAAGTTTTTATTGGGATAGTTACTTTTATAATCCTATTTTTCGCTTATGGTTTCTATGAAAATAGTACAAAAAAAAGTATGAAATCAAAAAGAGTAGAGTGCCAAAATAAAACAACTACTTTTGAACAAATAAATAAATCAAAAAATATTACATTAGCTCAGGATTTATTACAAGCTGGTAGTTATACTATTAAATCAAATATTGAGTATTCACAAATTATGCCAACAGTTTTAATAAACTATTTTGATGTGAAAAAAGTAGATGAGTTATTGCTAAAAAATATACCTTCAAAGAAAAGTATAAATAGTGATAAAAAGCTTTTAGTAGATTATTATATTTATGAAAATGATAAAGAAGATACAAATAAAAAGAATGATAAAGCAAAATTATATGCTGGATATTTAGTATTTGAGTTTAAGTTTGAAAATAAAACGCTATACAAAATACAAACTGATTATATGAAACAAGATGGAAGTGATATTGAAGAGAGAATGCAGTGTGTAATCAAATCATTTCTAACAATAAAAGGAGAATAAATGACAGAAAAAGTTTTTAAAGAGAAGTATCATATTTTTGAAATTGAGTATAAAAAAGATGAAATAAAATATAAAAGTGTAGATGAGATTATCTCATTTTTAGAAGAAAAAATAAAAAATCATCCAGTTATTAGTTTTATATCTATTTTTGACCATTTTGCCCATACAAAGTCACTAGCTAATAGTGTGATAAATGAGAATATAATTGATGGTAAAAACATTGTATTTTGTTTTGGTGTTGAAATTCCTACACCTGAAGTTTTTGCTGTAAGACCTAGAAGTATTGGGGTTTGTGAAACAAAAACAAGCTTTGTAATTAATTTTTTAGTAGCGCCAAATGAAACAGCAAATGATGTGATGAAAAGCTTTGTTAAGGCTATAAAAGAGTAAGTAGATTGGTTTAAGCTTATTTAAATAAGCTTGAACCAACTCTAATCATATTTGAACCACATGCAATTGCTAGTTCAAAATCTCCACTCATACCCATTGAGCAATAAACAGCCCCAAAAGGTTTAAGTTCATCAAAGATTTTTTTACTTGTTTCAAAAGATTTTTTGATTATATCTTCATCTTCCACATGGGCGCCAATACTCATAACACCTTTTAAGTTTATATTAGGACAAGTATCAATAATAGTTTTGTAAGTCTCAACAGCAAATTCAGGCATAAGACCTGCTTTACTCTCTTCATAAGCTGAGTTTATTTGAACTAAAGCATTTATTTTTTTACCCTTTGCTTCAAGTTTTTTATTTAACTCTTGTGCTAATTCAAGTGAATCTATTGATTGAATTAAAGTAGGATTTAAATCAATTAGATTATTGATTTTATTCTTTTGTAATCTACCAACAAAATGCCACTCTAATGGTAAATCATCAAGTTTTTCTGATTTTTCTTTTAAATCTTGAACTCTATTTTCACCATAAGCCCTTTGACCTGCATGATATAGTGTTTCAACATCACTTGCTTCACTATATTTACTAATAGCAACAATTTTTACAATATGATGATGTGAAACTTGTAGTCTTGCAGCTTCAACTCTCTCAATCAAACTATCTAAATTTTTTACTGCTAACTCTTTTGTTAACATATACTCTCCTAAATTCTCTATTTTAATAATCTATTTATATCATTATATATACCTAAAAGCATAAGGGAGGCTAGTATTACCCACCCAGCAACTGTTAGATACATAAATACTCTATCACTTGGTTTTCTTCTTGCAATTATTTCATATAAGTTAAACATGATATGTCCACCATCAAGTGCTGGAATTGGAAGAAGATTTAAAACTCCTAAGTTAACTGAAATAAGTGCTGTAATAGAAAGTAGGGCAATAATACTAGATTGACTAGCATCTGATATTACTTTTCCAATAGTTATAACACCACCTATTTCACTACTTGGAATAACACCCTCAATTAGTTTTTGAACACCTTTAAAAATCATTTTTGAAGATTCAATAGTTGTATCATAAGCATAAACAATAGCTTCAATAGGAGTAAAGTGTAGAGTTACAACTTTAGCAGCAGGTGCAATTCCTATCATTCTTTTTTTGATTTTTTCTTTAAAAATATTTTCACTATCATTAATTTCAGGACGAATAATTTTACTTATTAATACCCCATCTCTTTTAATATAAAATTTTAAAGTACCTTGGGATTCTCTAATATTTTTACCTATCTCTCCCCAATGTTTTATATCAGTATTATTTATTCTTACTATTTCATCATTTATTTGAAGTCCCGCTTTATATGCAGGTGAGTCTTTAACAACTTCTCCAATTGTAGGACTTAAGGCATTTGCTCCAATTATTGCAATTGCAAAATATAAAATAGCTGCTAAAATAAAATTAGCAAAAGGACCTGCAAAAAGTATTACTATTCTTTGCCAAGGTTTTTTGTTATTATATGAATCATCCCCCGCTTCTACAAGTCCAGGTTTTGTATCATCTTGACCTTTCATTTTTACATATCCACCAAGTGGTACTATGGCAAATTGCCAAGTTGTACCCATCCAATCTTTAGCAAAAAGTTTTTTCCCAAATCCAATAGAAAAAACCTCTACTTTTATTCCAAAATAACGTGCCGCTAAAAAGTGCCCTAATTCATGGAAAAATACCAAAAATGAAAGTACAAGTAAAAATGTTATAGTCCCCATAACTAGTCCTTAATTTTTAAAATAATCTCTTGTATACTCATATCCTGAATAAAGAGTTAATATTACCGCTAACCATAATAGTTCAGTTGCAAATGGCCAATTCATAATTAAAAAACCAATTGCAATCATTTGTACAACAGTTTTAACTTTTCCTGCCATTGTTGAGGCTACATTTTTTCCCTCAGCAACTGCAACAACTCGAAGTCCTGTAATAAAAAACTCCCTTGAAAGTATTAAAAATACAGCCCAAGCACTAGCACGATCTATAACCATAAGACCTAAAAAACCAGCAAGTATAAGCATTTTATCAGCAAGTGGGTCTAATATTCCACCAAGTTTTGTCATTTGATTCCAGTTTCTTGCAATAAAACCATCAAAAAAATCTGTAACAGAAGCAATTACAAAGATAAGTCCAGCAAAATAATCAAACCAGCTAGGGTGCCAAGAAGAAAAAATAGAGTTATCTCTATCTATTAAAAACCATAGCATTAGCGGAGCTAATGCTATTCTAAAAAGGGCTAGGGTATTTGGTACATTTAGTGTTTTAGACATTATCTAAAAGTCGTCCCACCATCTACGATTAGAGTATGACCCGTAATCCAAGATGCATCACTTGTACATAAAAAGTAACAAGATTGAGCTAAGTCTTGAGGTTGACCAATTCTATTTAAAGCTGATAATTCAGCAGTTTTTTGTTTAACCTCTTCATAGTTTGTAAACGCTTTTAAAGCATCTGTATCAATTGGACCACCTGAAACAGCATTTACTCTAATATTCATAGCACCTAATTCAGTTGAAGCATATCTAACCATTGCTTCAACAGCTGCTTTATTTGTACCATGACCTGCATAGTTTTCAATATATACTAAGTTTCCAGTTGATGATAAAGAAACAATAGCTCCACCACCAACTTTTTCCATTCTTTTTGCAGCTTGTTGTGCTCCACAAACAAAAGCATTTACAGTTGCTGTATAGATATTATTTAATCCTCTTGGTTTTAGTTTCATAAATTTACCATATCCACCAACAACAGCACGTCCATAAATCATTGCATTTGAAATGAAGAAGTCAACCCTATCAAAATCTTTGTCTATTTCTAAAAATAGTTCTTTATACTTTTCAGGCTCTAAAATATTAAAAGGGTAACATCTACATTTTACACCAAACTTCTCTTCAACATCATTACAAATATCTTCTGCAAACTGTTTATTTGAGTTGTATGTAAAAGCTACATTTACACCATTACTAGCAAATTTGTAAACACACTCTTTTCCTATACCTTTTGTACCACCAGAGATAACTAGTGTTTTTCCCTTCATTTCATTACTCATTATTTTATCACCTCATAATTTTTAATTGCATCTTCTAAAAGTTTCATATTCTCAGCACTTGGTGCTGTAAGTGGAAGTCTGTACTCTAAAGTATCAATAAGCCCAGCTAAATACATCGCTGCTTTGATAGGAATTGGATTGCTTTCACAAAATAAAACTTTATTTAAAGGATATAATTCATTATTTATATCTCTTGCAGTGTTATAATCACCATCAAAAACTGCTTGTACTAATTTACTTTTGTAGTTTGGTAATAAATTTGCTGTTACAGAGATAATTCCTTTTGCTCCATTTGCAAGCATAGGAAAATCAATAGCATCATCACCTGAAACAACACAAAAATCAGCTCTTTTTGCATTTAATTCAATAGCTCTTTCTAAACTTCCCGTTGCCTCTTTTATTGCATAGATATTTTTTATATCATCAAAAAGTCTAATTGCTGTATCAGCTTCAATATCAACACCTGTTCGCCCAGGAACATTATATAACATAACAGGAATTTCAACAGATTGTGCGATTGCTTTATAGTGTTCATAAAGTCCATCTTGCATAGGTTTATTATAGTATGGTGCAACAGATAATATTCCATCTGCCCCAACACTTTGTGCATGTTGTGCTATATCACAAGCTTCGTGAGTTGCATTTGAACCAGCACCTGCTATAACTTTTACTCCAGTTCCTTTACAAACAGCAACAGCTATTTCAATACACTCTTTGTGTTCACTATGAGAAAGAGTTGCACTTTCACCTGTAGTACCAACAGGAACAACAGCATTTATTCCTTGTTCAATTTGTCTTTTGATTAACTTTTCATAACAGTTTGTATCAAGTTTTCCATTTTTAAATGGAGTAATAAGTGCTGTCATCGATCCGGTGATTATATTCATTATTTTCCTTTTCCTAATTATCTTTTTTTAAAATCAATGTTGTTGAATTATCTTTTTGTAAATATTTATTTGCAACTTCCACAATATCTTCTACTTTAAGGTTTTTTATGTTTTCTTCATATGAAAAAAGAGGTTCAATATTATCTCTTACAAAATAACTTCCATATAAAGAAGCTACTGAGCTTGAGCTTTCAAGTGAGAAAATAAAATCAGCTTTTGTATTGATTTTAACTTTTTCTAACTCTTCTTTTAAAATATTTCCTTTTTTTATGTCGCTTATTATACTTAAAATCTCTTTTTCAACATCTTTAGCTTTAACACCCTCATTACAAACAGCTACAAATAAAAATAGACCCGGGTCAAGAAGTTCCATATTATAGCCATATACAGAGTTTACTAATCTTTTTTCATCTACAAGTTTTTTTTGTAAAATTGAACTTTTTCCAGAACTTAAAAGCTCACTTAGTGCTGAAAGTGCAATTTGATCTTTGTGTTCAAAGTTTGGAATATGATAAGAGATTGCTAACATTTCAACTTGAGAATCTTTTTTTACTATTGCTCTTTTAGCTCCATCTTGTTTTGGTTCTACCATATGAACAGATGCTGGAATCTCTTTTTTATTTTTTATTTTATTAAAATGCTTTTTAACAGCTTTAAAAACTTCCTCTTTTTTTATATCTCCAGCTACAACAACAATTGCATTTTTTGCTTGATAATATGTGCTATGAAAATCTTTAATATCCTCAATTGTCCAATTTTTTATATCACTCATAAAACCAATTGGAGTCCAGTGATATGGATGATAAATATAAGCATTGTTAAATAGTCTAAACTGTAAATATCCCATAGGATTATTATCAGTTCTCCAACGTCTCTCTTCAGCTACAACGTCACGCTCAGGTTGAAACTCTTTATCTTTTAGAGTTAGGTTTTCCATTAAATCAGCAAACAACTCTAGTGATTTATTCATATTTTTTGAGCTTGATTTGATATAGTAATGTGTATAATCAAAAGATGTTGAAGCATTATTAACTCCACCAAAACCTTTTACTATCTCATCAAATTCACCAGCTTTTAGATTTTTTGTAGATTTAAAGTTTAAGTGTTCAAGCATATGTGCAATTCCACTTTTCCCCATAATCTCATTTCTACTTCCAACTTTGTAAAAAATATCTGTTGATACTACATTTGAACCATTATCCATAGGAATAGCTACAATTTGTAAACCATTTTCTAAAGTTTCTGTATAATATTTTGGTAAGCTATTACTCATCAATTCTCCAATAAATATAAATAAAAGTGAGAATTGAACTAAAAACAATTTAATCACTTTTTTTCCTTTTTTTTATTTTAAATCTGAACCAATTGCTTCAGATATGTTTTTAAAACCATCTTTTTCAAGAAGTTCTAAAATTCCTTTGTTTATTTTTCTAACCATTGCAGGACCCTCAAAAATAAGTCCTGAGTAAACTTGAACTAAAGAAGCCCCAGCTTTTATTCTTCTATAAGCATCAGCTGCATCTAAAATTCCACCCACAGATATAAGAACTGTTTTTCCATATAACTCTTTTGCTATTTCTTTAAAAAGCTCATATGATTTTTCAGATAAAATTGCTCCACTTAGTCCACCAAAATCTTGGCAACCAGGAAGTAAATCATAATCAATAGTTGTATTAGTTGCAATAATACCAGCAGCACCTGCTTTTACAGCTGTTTTACATAAATCAATAGCAACTTGAGCTTCCATATCAGGGGCAATTTTTAGAAAAATTGGTTTAGCTGTTAACTCTTTTGCCATAGTAAAAAGCTCTGTAATAAACTTTTCATTTTGTAAATCTCTTAGATTTGGCGTGTTTGGACTTGAAATATTTATAACAATATAGTCACTAATATCTTTGAATTTATTGATTAAAACTCTATAATCACTAAGTGCCATATCTTCAGGTGTAGTCTTGTTTTTTCCTATATTTGCACCAATAGGAATAGCATAAGGAAAAACTTTTCTTAAGTTTTTAGCAACATCATATGCACCTTTGTTGTTAAATCCCATAGCATTTTGTACTGTTTTTTGTTCAGGATATCTAAACATTCTAGGTTTTGGATTTCCATCTTGAGCTCTTGGAGTCATAGTTCCAATCTCTGTAAAACCAAAACCTAAGGCCATCATAGATTCAATCATAGTAGCATTTTTATCAAAACCAGCTGCTAGTCCTACTGGATTTTTAAAACTTATTCCTAAAATATCTTGTGATAATCTATAATCTAAAATAAAGTTTTTATTAACCATATAGTTGTTTAATGTTCTGCAATAAGGTAGTTTTGTTAATCCAAACTCAGCAATATTATGTGCTGTTTCAGGTTCAAATCTAAATAGTATTTTTTTAAGTGTGTTATAGCTAAACAAGTTCATTTTCCTTTTTTTAATCTATTATTTTATCTAAATTTATGTAAATATTTCTTAATTAAATATTTGCAAGATTATGAAGTCTTTTATATTCATTACAATTTTCAATAAGCTCTTTTTCGCTTCCTTGACAAACTATCTCTCCATCTCTAAATACGGCAATTCTATTTGCACTTTTTATTGTACTTAATCTATGTGCTATTATAAATGTAATTTTGTCAGCACTAACTTCATCAATAACTTCTGAAATAATTGATTCACTCTCATTATCAAGTGCTGATGTTGCTTCATCCAAAATAAGTATTTGAGGTTTTTTATATAAAGCTCTTGCAATTGCAATTCTTTGTCTTTGACCTCCACTTAAGTTTGTACCAAACTCATCAAGTTTTGTATTTATTCCATTTTCTAAAGAGTTTACAAAGTTTAAAGCATGGGCTTGTTTAAGTGCATCTATAACTCTTTGTTCATCTATTTCTTGTCCATAAGCTACATTTGCAGCTATTGTGTCATTGAAGATATATACTCTTTGGGTTACTATAGAAATTTGTTCTCTTAGAGATTTTATATCTATGTTTTTTATTGATTTATCATTAAAAAGTATTTCACCATTACTTATTTCATAAAATCTAATTATAAGATTTACAAGTGAAGATTTTCCACCACCACTATCACCAACAAGGGCTATTTTTTCACCCCTTGAGGCTTTTAGGTTAATATTTTTTAAAGCTGTAAAATCATCATATTTTAGTTGGGCATTTTTAAACTCAATTGTTTCAATATTATCAGGAAACTTATCATTTCCAGTGATTATTGTAGATTTTGTATTAAAAACCTCATTTACTCTCTCATTTGCTGCTAAGGCATCTTGCATTTGATTATATAATGAAGATAATCTTTTAATAGGAGTGTAAAGCATAAAAAGTGCTGTCATAAATGAGAAAAAAGAACCAACACTTAACTCTCCACTAATAACTTTTGAACCACCCACAATAATAACAGCAGCCACAGCCACAGCACCTAGTGTCTCCATAATAGGTGAAACCAGTTCATTTGTTTTTACAGATTTAATATTTATTTGAAAAAAGTTTTTATTATGTTTTTCAAACTTTTCAGACTCAATTTTTTCAGTAGAGTTTGCTTTTATTATCTCAATATTATTAAAAGTTTCACTTAAATGTGTTGTAATATCAGCATTTGATTGTTGTGATCTAAAAGATAGTTTTTTCATCTTTTTAGCTAATACTGTAAGTGGATAAATAGCTAGGGGAAGTACTACTAAACCATAAAATGCTAACTCAGCACTTTGATAAATAGTAACAGCAATTAAAGCTATGATTGTCAAAGTCTCTCTAATAAACTCAGCAATTTGGCTTGAAACAGCTGATTGAATTCTATTAATATCATTTGTAATACGAGAGATTAACTCTCCACCATGTTTTTTTTGAAAAAAATCAATATCTAAGGTTAAAACATGGCTTAAAAGTTTGTCTCTAACTTTTCTAATAATATCTTGACCAATATAAGAGATATAATAAGCTTGAATATATCGTCCAAAACCCTTTGCAAAATATAAAGCAACTACCATAAATGGAAGTATTTGAAGCATTTGTTCATCTTTTGCAATAAAAATTTCATCTAATAAGGGTTTTATAACATATGCACTACCACTAGTACCACCTGCCACTAAAGCCATACCAATAAAGGCATAAAAAAATTTTAATTTATAATCTTTGTAGTAGGGTATATATTGTTTGAAAAAGGCTTTCATTAAAATCCTGAAGTTTTATCTAATAAGCAATGATTATATCTAAAATTTTTAATAAGAAGATAAAATCACTATTTACTTAAAAGTAGAGTTTTAAATTTTTGAAAACCAAAGGCTTTTATTGTTAGGAAAAATAGAATAAATCCACTTAATGTAGAAGCAAAAGCTAATCCAGCTGCACCAAAATTTGTTATAAAAGCAAGTGAAAAAACTATATTCCAAGCTAAAGCTTTCATAGATATTTTAGCAGCTAAAAATTGCTGTTCATGTGAATATAACCAAAGAGAGAATATTTTAGCAATACCAAAAGGAATAAGTCCAATTAAATACATAGATAAAATAAGTGCTGTATTTTTTGTATCCTCACTTGTAAAAGCTCCCCGTTCAAATAAAAGTTCTACAATCTCTTTATCAAAAATTATACCAACAAGCGCAGAAACAAAGAGCAAAGCAGAGAGTATAAATGTTGATTTTTTCATAAGTCTTAGTGCTTTATTTTCCTCTTTGTTTTTAATTGCACGTGCAATCATTGGAAAAAGTGCAATTGATGTAGCTATGGCAAAAAGTGCCAAAGGTAGTTGAAAAACTCTATTTGCATAATATAAATATGAGATAGAACCACTAACTAAAAATGAAGCTAACCAAGTATCTAAAAATGCAGATAAATGGGCAGTTGAACTTCCCATTGTGGCACTTGCAAAGTTTTTGTAAAATTTATTCTCTTTTATTTTCATTTGTTTAAAAGTAAATATTTTTAATAAATTTTTACTTTTAATAGCCATTAGATGAACTATAACTTGTAAAATACCACCTGCTATTACACCATAAGACATATAATATGTTATCTCATATTTTTCCATATCTTTTGAGATAATAAGAGCTGCTATTATTGCTAAGTTTAGTAGGGCTGTTGAAAAAGCTGTTGTTGCAAAGTGTCTTTTATATTGTAAAAGTGCAGCCATAAAAGTTACTACAAATATCAAAGGTAAATAGTAAAAATTAATAGCAACTAAAGGTGCAGCTAAATCAATAGTAGCCTCATCAAAACCTATGGCAATAATTTGAGTAACTAGTTTTGAAAAAAGAGTAACTAAAAGAGAAATAAATAAAATCAAAGCCAAAAACTGTAAAAATATTGCACTTGAAAATCTTATTTTTTGTCTAGTTTTAGCATAAGCTGGAATAAAAGCTTGAGTAAAAGCACCCTCAGCAAATATCCTTCTAAATAAATTTGGTAGTTTAAAAGCTACAAAAAATATATCTGAATAGATATTTGCCCCTAAAATAGAGGCTGTCAAAAGGTCTCTAACAAATCCTAAAACTCTTGAAACTAAAATCCCACTACTATTTGTAAAAATAGATTTAATCAACATATTTAAAATCGCTTTGTTTATAAATTATTATTTGTGGTTTTGATTTATAAAAACCTAAATGAGCATTTATTATATTTATTTTTTGCCCATTTCTTGGTAAAAGTTCTCTGTTTTTAGAATAAACTTTTATTTTCTTTTTTTGATTTTTAAATATATAGTGAAAATAGTTATCAATCATCTCACCATTTAAATTTGTTATTATCTCATTTTGATAGTTTATATCTTGAATATCAAATTTTCTTCCATCTAAATAGAGTTCTTCAATATTTATACTATTTTTATTTTCATTTAAAATATTAAAATCTACTATTTCTAAAAGACCGTTGAAATTTTTTACTCTATTTACTTCTAGCTTATACTCTTTGTTTAGCTCTAATTCATCTACATTTTTATAGATTAAAATTGCTCTATTATCTTTTTGTTTTGCTATTGCTATCTCTTTTGTTTTATAGATAATTACTACATTTGAGATATTAATTGGTAGTTTTATATCATTATACTTATATATTTCACTTATATTACTAGCTATTTGTTTGATTGGCTCTATATTTTTACTTGTAGAAAAAGTGGCATATATTGGTAAATGGTCAGAAAAACCTGAGTTTTTATGTTTAGCATTTGAGATTTGCCATCTATTTATTTTGCCATTTTTTATTAAATATTCTGTTTTAAAAACATTAAAACTATTATTTACATAGTTGATTTTTTCATTATCAAACATTGCTTTTGGAACTATTATATTATCAGGAGTCTCTTTTTCATTTTTATATTTGTATGAAAATCTATCATGATAGTTTAAGTCCAACCAAAGATTATAGTGAGAGTTTTCACTAGCTTTTAAAATCTCACTTTTTTTGATAAACTCTTCATTTATTGAGGTTTTTAAAATATGATTAACACCGGTTATTCCATAAGTGTTGTTAAATTTAGAGTATTTAAATGTTTCAAGTTCGTTGTAGTTTGAGTTTAAGTCACCCAAAATAATATAATCATCTTCACTATTTAATTTTTTTATATCATTTTCTAAAGCTTGAGCGTAAAGTACTCTTTGGTTTTCATTATTTCTTTTTGAAGGCCAGTGATTATTATAAATTATTAGCTCTTGATTATCAACAACTATTGTAACTTTTAAAATAGGACGATTTACTTTTGAGTGTTTTACATGAAGTAGTTCAACTTTTTTTATTTCATAAATAGATAAAAGAGATAATCCAATACTAGATGAGTCATATTTTTTAAAAGTATGATATTTGTATTTTTTTAAGTTTTTTACTAAATATGAAAATGCCTCTTGTGATTCTATCTCTTGAAGAGCAACAATATCTTTATCCATGTCATTAATAACTCTTAAGATATTGTTTAATTTTGTATTAAAAGTAGTTTCATTCCAGTTTGATTTTGAATTTGGAATATACTCTTTATACTCTGTTTTATCATGCTTTAAATCAAAAAAGTTCTCAACATTATAACTTGCAACACTAAACTCTTTTGCAAAAATTGATGTAAAAAGAATTGGTAAAAATAATAGGATTTTTCTGTTCATTCGGAATTATATAGTTTTGTAGGTTAATAAGATTTTAACCTACAAAAACTAATTATTTTTTAGAGTTAAGTCTCATTTGGTATTCTTGAGGATGTTTACAAACTGGGCAAACTTTTAGGGCTTTTTTACCTCTATGCACATGTCCACAAACTTCACAAATCCACTCTTCTTCTTCATCTTCACTTATATGTTCAGCACCTGAATCAAGTCTTTGTTTTAAGTTTTTATACATATTTTCATGTTCGATTTCGATTTTTCCAATCATTTCAAGCATTTTAGAAATAGATTTATGACCCTCATCCTTTGCAACTTTTGCAAAATCAGGATACATAGTTACATTTTCATAGTTTTCACCATCAATTGCGTATTGTAAGTTTTCACTTGTATTTCCAAACTCTTTATCATAATTTAAAACATTATATGCTTTTAACTCTAGTTTAGCGTGCATTTTTTCATTATTTGCTGCTCTTTGAAAATGCTCAGCTATATCTCTATAACCCTCTTTTTGAGCTATTTTTGCAAAATATTCATATTTATTTCTAGCCATAGATTCACCTGCGAATGCTTTCATAAGAACAACTGATGTTAAATCAGTAGTTATACACTCCATCTCTTGACCACAGCAGTGTAATTTCCCACCACCTACATTAGTAACTTCAACTTCATTTCCACATACATTACACTTATAACTTTCGTGTTGTCTCATCTCTTTTTCCTTTTCTATATTGGATAATTTTTTTCCTTTGATAATTATAATCGCTAGAAACTTAATTTAAGATAATGAAAAGATAATAATTATTATCTTTAACTAATACTTATCCTTATTATACTATGATTCCCTTAATAAGTTAAATAGGCAAAGCCTATTTTTTAAAAAAAGAGGAGGCAAACATGGAAAACTCAACACTATTATTAAAAGAGTTTAATTTAAAAGTGACACCTCAAAGAGTAGCTATAGTTGATGAGCTTTATTATAGAGGACATATTAATATAGATGATTTATATTCTAGTATGTTAAAAAAGTTCCCATCTATTTCTTTAGCAACAATTTACAAAAATGTAAATTCGATGGTAGAGAAGTTTTTTATATCTGAAGTTAAGATACCAAATGAAAAATCTGTTTATGAACTTGTAAAAGAAGAACATTCTCATTTAGTTTGTGAGTCTTGTAAAAATATAGAGGATGTAATTATAGATACTTCAAGTGTCTTAAAAGAGTTAAGTTCAATAAGTAATTTTTCTGTAAATAACACAAATGTAGTTTTTACAGGATTATGTAAAGAGTGTTCAAAATAGCTATAAAAAGCTATTTTGAATCACTAACCCTAAAACAACCATCAAAACAATTCCCGCACTTTTATTATAGAGTCTATTTGCAGTTATAAATACTAACATCAATGTTAGTATTAAAGCAGCAATAATATCAAAATAGTATGCTTGTAAATCTACATTTAAATTGTTTACAATAGATGATAATCCCAAAACCATAGTAAAATTTGCAACATTTGAGCCTATAATATTACCAATTGCTAAATCAGCGTTGTTATTTAAGGCAGCTTTAATTGATATAGTAAGCTCAGGTAAACTTGTTCCAAATGCTACAAGAAATAATCCAATAATCCACTCACTAATTCCAAACTCTCTTGCTATATTTGAAGCACTAACTATTGCAAAATCAGCACCAGCAATTGTCAAAATAAAACCAATAAAAAGTAAAGCTGATGTTTTTAACCAATTAAACTTTTCTTTCATCAACTCCTCATCAACTTCATCAATTTGATTTGAATTAATTAAAAAAAGTAAAAAAGCCACCATTAAAAAAAGAAATAAAACACCATCAACTCTATTTAATTCACCATCAATACTCATAAGAATAAAGACCAAAATAGGAAAAAGTGCCCAAGCTGAATCTTTTGCAAAAAGGTCTCTTTTAGGAGATATTTTTTTTGCTATTAAAAATACAGTACCAAGTACAAGTGCAATATTGAAAATAGTACTTCCAATTACATTTGCAACAGCAATATCAGCACTTCCTTGCAGTGATGCAGATATTGAAACAGCCATTTCAGGTAAACTAGTTCCAACAGCAACCAAGGTAGCACCAATTATAAATGGTGATATTTTATAATAAAGAGCAATTCTTTCACTCTCTTTAATAATAAAATCAGCACCATAAATCAATGCACTCATAGAAACAATAAAAACTAAAATATCCATTTATGAATTCCTTATTATCAAACTATCGGGAAGATTATATTTTTTAATCAACTCTTCCTCTTTTTGCCTATGTTCACCATTATCAATCTCATGGTCAAAACCTAAAAGATGAAGAATACCATGTATAAAAAGTAGGGTAAACTCGTCATTTGTTGAGTGTCCATACTCTTTAGCTTTCTCTTCTACAAACTCTTTTGATATAACAATTGAGCCTAAAGGCATATTTGGAAAATCAAACTCCATAGGAAAAGATAAAACATCAGTTGCTTTATCTTTATTTCTATGCTCACTATTTAAAAGTTGAATCTCATCATTTGATACAATTAATAATTCAATATCTTTAGAAGTAAGCTCATTTGTGATTTTTTCAACTATTTCAATATTTAACTCTAAATTTGTTTGATTATCAAGCTCTATCATTGAGTTCCTTAAATATTTTCGCTCATTATATCCAATATTTATAAAAAGTATTCTTGACAAAATATGGAGAAAAAAATAGAATAAAGAAAAATTTTGGAGAAAATAATGTCATTAGAAATAGGAACAAGTGCAACAATAGAGTATAAAGTTGAAGAGAAAGATTTAGCTAAGAATTTAGGAATTTCAAGTGATGATAATTTTCCTGCTGTTTTTGCAACAGCTAGATTAACAGCTCTTATGGAAGCAACTGCTGCAAAAGTTTTAATTCCACTAATTGAAGAGGGACAATTATCAGTTGGAGTTGAAGTAAGTATAAAACATACAGCACCTACACTAACAAATGATACAGTAAAAGCAACAGCTACATTTTTAGGAATGGAAGGAAAACTTTATAATTTCAGAGTAGAAGCTTTTGATAGTGCTGGAAAAGTAGGAGAGTGTACACATACAAGAGCAATTGTAACTGAAGATAGACTTATGGCTGGAGCTAATAAAAGAGTAGGGAAGTGATTATTTGATTGAGCTAAAAAAGCTCAATCATCTTAGGAACTTCATCAACAGCAAAGATTTTTAAGTTGGTTTTTATATTTGGTTTAAGAGCAACAATTGCTTTACTAATACCTTGAGCACTTGCCTCTTTTAGTCTCATATCTATTGAATAAACATCTTTTATCTCACCTGTAAGTGAAACCTCTCCAATAAAAACAGACTCTTTTGAAATAGGTCTATCCCTAAATGAGCTAATAATAGCAGCAATAACAGCTAAATCAGCAGAACTCTCTTTGATTTTAATTCCACCACTAATATTTATAAATACATCATAATGATTAAGTGGTAAATCAAGTTTTTTCTCTAATAGTGCTAAAAGCATATTTAATCTATTTACATCAAAACCGGTGGCACTTCTTTTTGGGTTTGGAAAAGTACTTTCACAAACTAAGGCTTGAACTTCAATAATAAGCGCCCTAGAACCCTCCATAACAACACTCAAAGAGGAACCAGCTTGGGCTTTACTTTTATCAAAAAACTTAGAAGCAATATCTTTAGCACTAATAAGTCCCTCAGCTGTCATCTCAAAAATACCTATTTCACTTGTACTTCCAAACCTATTTTTAAAACCTCGAAGCATACGAAGTTCTTTTGATGATTCACCCTCAAAATATAAAACAGTATCAACCATATGTTCTAAAACTCTAGGTCCTGCGATACTTCCATCTTTTGTAATATGCCCAATAATAAACATAGCAATATCACAATCTTTTGCTTTTCTCATAAGCTCAAAAGTTATCTCTCTAACTTGACTAACACTTCCAGGTGCACTTGTTAGATTGCTTGAATAAATTGTCTGAATAGAGTCAATAACAACAGCTTCATAATCTTGTTTTAAAAGCTCTTCTTGTATCTCTTCTAGTTTGATTTCAGATAATAAATAAAGATTATCACTATTTGCACCAAGTCTATTGGCTCGAAGTTTTATCTGACCAGCACTCTCTTCACCTGATACATATAAAACCTTTTTACCACTATTTGAAATATCACCAGCAACTTTTAGTAAAAGAGTAGATTTCCCAACACCAGGACTTCCTCCAATCAAAGTCAAAGATCCAGGAACAATACCCCCACCTAAAACCAAATCAAACTCATGGTTGTTTGAGCTAAATCTAATAACATCATCTTGCTCTATTTGTGTGATAGGTTTTGCTTTTGAAGCTGTATTTATCACTTTTGAGGTCTGTTTTAAAACTTCTTGTTGTTCAGTATTTAGCTCAACAAAACTATCCCAACCACCACAGTTTGGACACTTTCCCAGCCATTTAGAAGCCTGCTCTCCACAATGTTGGCACTCAAAAAGAGTAGTTTTTTTCTTTGCCATAAAAAACCTTTTTTAATTTATGGTGTAATTATAATCAAATTATTATTATGCCTTTAAAAATATTGCAAAATGAAATGTTTAAATTATATTAAATAATTTTATTTATAATAAGTTTCTTTTTAATTTCTTTTAAGTATCATAATTATTAAATAAAAATTAAAGGCATAAAATGTCAAAGTTAACTATTTCTATTGATATGGGTGCAAAAAATAATGGTGTATTTATTGTCAAAAGTCAAGAAAATAAAATTGTTGATAAAAAAGCTACAAATATCATAGTGGATAATATAAATTTTTCTAAAAAAAGTAGAAGAGAAAATAGACATAAAGATAGAAACTACAAAAGAAGAAAACTAGTAAAAAGACTTTTAAAAGAGTTAATTGATTTTTCAAAATATGATGATAAACAGCAAGAGCTTATCTTAGGACTTTTAAATAATCGTGGTTATACTTTTATCTCTACATCAACTGAGTTTGAAAAATTAAATGATGAAACTATAGAGTTTATAGATGAACATTTTTTAGGCTTAAAAGCTTTAGTTACAAAAGAAGATTTTGAAAATAGAATTAGTTCATTTGAAGAGATAGAAGAGTTAAAAAAGTATATAGAATATATAAATCAAACAATTACACTTGAAACAAAAAAGAAAAAAGCAGAGTTTTATAAAGAGTTTCAATCTACATTTACAATTATAAAAAAAGATTTAACTGAGATAAAAAAACTTTTAGTAGATATATTAAAAGAGCTTGATACAGGAAGTAAACCAAGAGTAAAATATTTTGAAGAAATAAAATCTGAAATAAACAAAGATTTTGACTTTTTGGAAGATTTTACTAAAGCAGAGTTTTTCAATTTAATTGGAAATATTTCAAACTTTCAATTGAGGGTTTTAAGAAAATATTTTAATCAAAAATTTAATAATAAATTAGATATTGAAAAACTTGATTTAAAAGTTAGAAGGTATTTTAAGGCATTCCATTATAAAAGTGAAAAAGAAAAACTTCAAAGAAAAGAGTTATTTGATGTTTTAAATAATGAACAAGATATCTTAAACTTTTTAAAAAATACTAATCCTGAACTCACCATTCCACCTTATGAAGATATGAATAATAGAGATACTTACAAATGTAACTCAATGCTTATAAAAGCAGCTGAGATAACAGATGAAATTAAAAGTGTGATTGATTTATTGCTTACAAAAGCAGAGTTTTCAAATCTTTTGATTACAAATAATGAAGGTATTTTTGAAAAAGAAGAGTTAATAAAAGCAAAAGTAATTACAAACAATAAAAAGATACAAGAAGATTTTACATATTCAAAATATCTTCAACGAATACTTGATGCAACAGAAAATATTACAACTAAAGAGTTAAATCCTAGAAATGTATTTAAGCATAAAGCAAAATTTGAAAAGGGTAGCATAGATAGTATTGATAGTTTTAAAAGAGTATTTGGAGAAAAAACTTATGAAATATTAAAACCAATTGCTCAAAAGTATTATAAAGAAGAAGAGAAGATAATAAGTGGTATCTATGAAGAAAGTACATCTATTTTAGTAAAGTGTAATACAAACACACCATATAAGAATAATGCAAAACATCTACTTTTAAAACCTATTTATTCTTACAATTTTACAAATGAGGAAGCTGATAAATTAATTGATTCTATAAAAAACTGTTATGGACTACAAAAAGCTTTTGAAAGAGTTTCAATAGAAGCAAAAAAATACCAAAATAGCTTTTATCACATAATTGAGGCTTGTTATAAAAATGAAAAATGCGTTGATGATAAAGATATTAAAACTATTATAAAAAATATTGAGAAAAATTTTCAAGATTTGAAAAATATATTAAAAGATAAGAATACTTATCTAAATAATATTGAAAATGTAAATGAAGAAAATCTAAAAAGAGTTATAAATATTTTTAAACAGACTTATGAAATATTGTTTAAAGAGCTTGGAGGATTTAATAAAACTTGTAAACATTGTACTAAAGAAAATGCTATTAGAAGTGATGAAAGTCTTACAATAGGAAAAAGAATTTTAAGTGATGTTGCAAAACCAATAGATGGTATGCTTGATATGATGTTAGATAGAGTTGCATTTGAAATAACAGAAAATATTGAAGAAAAAAATATCAAAGATATGAATGAACTTGAAATTTTACTTGAACAAAACAGATTTGAGTTTGAAGAGAATCTAAACACTATAAAAAGACAAAGTGATCCATCTATTAAAAAATTTGATAAAGATAAATTCAAAGACAAACTAAATGTAAATATTTGTCCATATAGTGGTAAAAGTTTTGAAAAGGGTGACTTTGACCATATATTACCACAAAGTAAAGGTGTATATAACTCTAAGGCAAATATGATTTATTGTAGTGTTGAGGGAAATCAAAAAATAAAAGGAAATAAGGACTTTACTCTTGAAATGTTGGCAATTGAACATCTTGAAAAAGTATTTGGTAAAAAAAGTCTAGATGAAATAAAATCTATCATAAAAGAGGGAATAGAGAGTATAAATATTCAAGAGTTTACAAATTTTAACAATTTAAAACTTCAACAGCAAATAGCTCTAAGATATGCCTTGTTTATGAAAGATACAGCGCAGTTTAATAAAGCATTTGAGATAGTAAGAAAAGATAAAATAAAAACTTTTTCTAATGGTACACAAAAAAGATTAGCACGATTTATTTATGAAAAACTTGCTAAAAAATTTCCAAATTATTTAAAAGATATTGAAATAAATAGTAAAACAATTGATAATCAACTAGTAAGAACAATGAGAAACTTCTTAGCAAGTTCTAAAGAAGAGCTTCAAAAACAAGAGATACAAAATAGTCATTCACACTGTATAGATGCAATGATTGTATTTTATTTGGCAAACTCTAAAATAAAAGGACGAGCAGATAAGCAAAAAGAGAATATTGATTCTATAGAGTCAATATTTGATTTTGATGATATTTATTTGGAAAATAGTAAATCTAATGAGCAAATTATAAAAAAAGATACAATAAAAGATAGATTATCAAAAAATAAAAAAATTAATTCAATTGCTTCAACAGAAGTTTTATTTAGAGAAAATGGTGTTGCTGTACATTATTTTAACATTTATGAAAAAGATGGAAAGTTTTTTTATGGGGAAAGTAAAAAAAATATTTTACAATTTAAAGGTTTTAATGAAAAAATATTAGAATATTTTAAATCTTTAAATATTTTAAGTGAATTTGAAAAATACTGCTTCAATATAAATATTAATAATTTAAATAATGTCTTTTTTGAAAATAGAGATGAAGTTTTAACTAATATCTCTAAATTCAAAAAAATAGATGAATTACGATATACGACTCAAAAAAAGTCTATTATTAGTTTAGTGAATAGTTTTTTAAATCCAACATCTAATGATGAAAAAAAGTTCATCGAAACTTTAATTGGTATAAAAAAGCTGGAAAAACTAGAACATTTTACTAAAGAAAATTTAATTTCATTTTTTCAAAAAGGTAGCAAAACTTCCCATAAACAACTTACTTTAAGAATAGATAAAACTTGGAGTTTATTAGCTAAATATTTATCTGAAAAAAAAGAAGAGTTTTTAGTAGAAAGTATTAACAAAGATAAAAATATTTTAACACTTGATAATTTAAAGCTAAAAGAGATACTTAGCAGGTCAGTTTTATTTAAAAGAACTCATAATACAAAAAGAAAAATAACAAATGAATATTCCTTACCTTTAAAAGATGTTACCGATAGAATGTTTATTTTAAGAAGAAAAAATAACAACAAAGATTTTATTTATCAGTATGTGTTAGCAAATAGAGAAAACTCCACAAGAAGTTTTTTTGAAGATGAATTTATACATAAACATAAAAATGATAAATTCCATAATAATATAATTCCATCTGATATTGGTTTTTATCAAAAAGCCTTTAAAAAGAACTAATATGTCAAATATAGTAATCTACAATGATGGAGAACTAGAACTAGATGTTTCACTCAATGCTGAGACTATTTGGCTTACCCAAAAGCAACTCTGTGAACTTTTTGGTAGAGATAAATCTGTTATTTCAAGACATATAAGAAATATATTTAAAGATAATGAACTTGATAAAAATTCAACTGTTGCAAAAAATGCAACAGTTCAAAAAGAGGGAGATAGAGAGATTGTTAGAGAAATAGAATTTTATAATCTTGATATGATTATTTCAGTAGGCTATAGAGTAAATTCATTAAAAGCCACAAAATTTAGACAATGGGCTACAAAGATTTTAAAAAATTATATAGTAAATGGCTACTCAATAAATAGTGAAAAAATCACAAATGAAAGATTTGTATCTTTAGAAAATGATGTGAATTTTTTAAAAACTAAAATAAATAATATCTCAAATCATATTGAAGATAGAACAATGCAAATAAAGCAAGGTGTCTTTTATGATGGAGAAATATTTGATGCTTATGCATTTATATCTAGTTTGATTAAAAATGCAAAAAAAGAGATTATTTTAGTTGATAATTATATTGATGAGTCCACTCTAACACTTTTTTCAAAAAATAAAAATATTAAACTAACAATATATACTAAAAACTTGAGTAAAGAATTAAAATTAGATATCCAAAAATACAATAAACAATATAATAATCTTGAAGTTAAAATTTGTAAAAATTTTCATGATAGATTTCTAATCATAGATGAAAATGATATATATCATATAGGGGCTAGTTTAAAAGACTTGGGTACTAAAGTTTTTGCATTTAGTAAAATGCAAATAGATACAAAAATATTTTTACAACAGTTATGAAACATATAATTGTAAACAACTATGGTATGTTTTTAGGTTTAAAATCTCAAAGATTAACCATAAAGCAAGATGGCTCTATAATAAATGAAGTTGCACTAAATAGAATAAAAACCATTCAAGTATTATCTCGTGGTATATCTTTATCAAGTGATTTAATAAATTCTTGTTCTAAAAGAGGTATAAAAATATTTTTCAATAGTTTTAATTCTTTTTCAGCTTTACATACTCTTTATGAACATAAATCTGTACTAGTAAGAAAAAATCAATTTGAAGTTTGTGATGATATTCGTGGTTTGGAGTTAGCAAGAAAACTAATAATTGGAAAACTAAAAAATCAAAGAGCAACTATCCTTTATAGTAGTAGAAATATAAATGATGAGAAAAAAAACAAAGTGATAGAAAACTTTGATAAATCAATACTTCAACTAAAAAATAAAACAGATATCTCAAAAGAGTTTATTTTAGGAATAGAGGGTGTTAGTGCAAGTTTTTATTTTGAGTATTTTAGGCATTTTGAACTTTTTCCTAAAAGCTTTGAGTATCGAACAAAAAGATACTCAGAAGAGATTACAAATATAGCATTAAATTATGCTTATGCAATATTATTTAATTTTATATATAAGTCATGTATAAATGCTGGACTTGAACCTTATTATGGCGTTTTACACAGTGTAAGAAGTG
>CBFIGT010000018.1:0-28264 GCA_965662175.1 Arcobacter sp.
TTGATGCTTTTCCAAAAAAAGGTGCTAGAGTTTTAATGATTGATGATTTAATTGCAACAGGAGGCACAGCAAATGCTGCTGCTAAACTTATTAAGCATGTTAATGCTGATTTAGTTGAAGTTTGTTTTTTAATTAATTTAACTTTTTTAGAGGGTGATAAAAGAGTTAAAGAGCATGCTCCTGTTTATTCTGTTTTGGACATATAATGAAAGAGATGTATATACCTAAAAAAAGTAAATTTGATCCAGATGAAAATGGACATTTTGGTGAGTTTGGTGGAAGATATGTTCCTGAAACTTTGATGCCAATTCTTTTAGAATTAGAGCATGAATATAAAAAATATAGATTTAATAAAGAGTTTTGGACTGAGGTTAATGATTTATTAAAAGATTATGTGGGAAGAGAAAATCCATTATATCTTGCAAAAAATATTTCAGAAGAAATTGGTGCAAAAGTATATTTAAAAAGAGAAGATTTAAATCATACGGGTGCACACAAAGTAAATAATGTAATTGCACAAGGATTATTAGCAAAAAAACTTGGAAAAACTAAAGTTATAGCTGAAACAGGTGCTGGGCAACATGGAGTTGCAAGTGCTACTATTGCTGCTTTAATGGGACTTGAGTGTACAGTTTTTATGGGTGCAAAAGATGTAGCTAGACAAGAGCTTAATGTATTTAGAATGAAACTTTTAGGTGCTAAGGTAGTTGCTGTTGAAAGTGGAAGTAAAACACTAAAAGATGCCATGAATGATGCAATTAGATATTGGGTTACAAATGCAAGGGATACTTTTTATATAATAGGAACAGTTGCTGGTCCTCATCCTTATCCTATGATGGTTAGAGATTTTCAAGCTGTAATTGGTTGGGAAGCTAGACGTCAAATTTTAGAAAAAGAGGGTAGATTACCTGATTATGTATTAGCTTGTATTGGTGGTGGTTCAAATGCCATTGGTATGTTTTCACACTTTATTGAAGACAAAGAGGTTACTTGTATTGGAATTGAAGCTGGCGGTTTAGGTCTTGATACAAATAAACATGGATGTTCACTTGAAAAAGGAAGTCCTGGAATTTTACATGGTCAATGTTCATATTTACTTCAAGATGAAGATGGGCAGGTTTTAGAAGCACACTCATTTAGTGCAGGACTTGATTACCCAGGAATTGGACCTGAACATGCTTTTCATAAAGATAATAAGTCAGTACAATATGATTCTGTAACAGATCAAGAAGCATTAGATGCTTTTGTGTGGTTAAGTAGAAAAGAGGGAATTATTCCTGCTTTTGAAAGTTCACATGCAATTGCATATTTAAAAAAAGCAAAAGAGAAATTTAAAGGTAAAACTATTGTTATTAATCTTTCTGGAAGAGGTGACAAAGATATGGTTCAGGCAAAAGATTTATTAAATTTCGAATAGGATATTTTTTGAAAAGAAGATTAAAAGACAACTCAGGAAAAATACTTTTTGTAATAGTTGCTATATTTATGTCATTTTTGATTTATAGCTTATATAACGCACCTGTTAGTGGAGTTGAGAATAAGTTTTTATATCTTCTAAAAGAGTATGGATATATTATATTATTTGCATGGTCAATACTTGAGGGTGAATTAGGTTTGATTATGGCAGGTCTTATGGCTCATGAGGGTTCTATGAACTTATATATGGCAATATTTATTGCTGGTCTTGGTGGATTTGTTGGTGACCAAATATATTTTTATATAGGACGTTTTAATAAATCTTATGTTCATAAAAAGTTTGCAGGTCAAAGAAGAAAATTTGCTTTGGCACACTTATTGCTACAAAAATATGGTTGGCCTATAATTTTTGTACAAAGATATATGTATGGAATGAGAACAATTATTCCAATATCTATTGGACTTACAAGATATAGTGCTAAAATGTTTGCATTTATAAATTTGATAAGTGCTTGGTGTTGGGCTGCTATTACAATAGTACCAACATGGTATTTTGGTGAAGAGATTTTAGAAGTGTTAAAATGGGCAAAAGAACACTGGTATTTTGCTGCACCATTTGGGATTCTTATTGGTGGAAGTATTATTTACTATTTTGCTAAAGTAACAAAGAAAAAGGAAAAAATAAATGAAAGTAACATTAAGTGAAGATAATTTTAAAAAAATAGATACAGAACTTGAAATTTTTATTGTTTTAGATATTGAAAATATTAATAAAATTGATAAAGAGGTTTTAGAAGATTTAAATTTTAAGGCCAAAGATGAAGAGATAGTTTTTTTAGCTGAATCTAAAAAAATCTATGTAGGATGTGAAGCTGATGATTATGATGCAATTGCTATAGCAATTGCAAGTGCTGTTAAAAAGTATAAAAGTACAAAATATAAAAAAGCAAAAATTGAACTATTTGGAGATGAAAAAGCTACTTTAAAAGCACTTGTGGAGGGGGCTATTTTAGGGGCATACTCTTTTAATAAATATAAAAGTGAAAAAGATAAAGATAATAAAAAAGAGTTAATTATTAGATGTGAAAATAAAAATGAATTAGATAAAATTTTAGAAGATTCAACATATATAGCTCAATCTGTTAATAAAGTAAGAAATTTTGTAAATACAATTCCAAATGATTTTTATCCTGATATTATGGCAAAAGAGGCTAAGAAAATTGCAAAAGAGAATGGTTTAACTTGTAAAATTTATTCTGAGGATTACTTAGAAAGAAATGGTATGCATGCTATGCATTCAGTTGGACGAGCTAGTGTTCATGAACCAAAACTTATTCATTTGACATATAAACCACAAAATGCAAAAAGAAAAATAGTGCTTGTTGGTAAAGGTTTAACTTATGATTCAGGTGGATTATCTTTAAAACCTGCTGATTTTATGGTTACTATGAAATCTGACAAAAGTGGAGGATGTGCAGTTTTAGGAATCATGAATGCAGTTGCAAAACTTAAACTTCCTGTTGAAGTTCATGGAATTGTTGGTGCTGTTGAAAATATGATTGGTGGAGATGCTTATAAACCTGATGATGTATTAGTTGCAAAAAATGGCAAAACTATTGAAGTTAGAAATACAGATGCAGAGGGTAGGTTGGTTTTAGCTGATTGTTTATGCTATGCTCAAGATAAAATAAAAGATTTTGATTATATTTTTGATTATGCAACATTAACAGGAGCTTGTGTTGTAGGAGTTGGTGAATATACTACAGGAATTATGGGGAATAATACAACACTAAAACGTGATGCTGTGTGTAATGCTCTAAATTCAGGTGAATATGCAACAACACTACCTTTTAATAGATTTTTAAGAAAAACTATAAAGTCTGAAATTGCAGATGTTTGTAATATTGCTAATACTAGATATGGTGGAGCAATTACAGCAGGATTATTTTTAGACCATTTTATTTATGAAGAAAATAAAGATAAATGGCTTCATTTTGATATCGCAGGGCCTGCATATGTTGAAAAAGCATGGGGATATAATCCACATGGTGCAAGTGGTGCAGGTGTTAGAATGACAATTGAATTTTTAAAAAACCTATCATAAAATATATAGATAAGATTTTTAATCTTATCTATTCTTATCTCTTTTTCTTGGAACTCTTCTTAAAAAATTTAATAATAATTTTAATTAAATATTATTTAGTTATAATTTTTGATAAATTAAGGAATGAAAATGTCTAATAACTTAAATGAAAAAAAACCTATTATCGCTTTTATCACAACATTTGCTGTTGTCTTTATAACTTTATTTAGTTTTTATATGTTTTATGAAGAAAAAGAGGATAAAAAAACCTCTGATAAAGCAAATTTGTTGATGTTAAATATTGTAAATGAAGTACAATCAAAAATAGCTCAAGGCGTAACAGCTGTTGACTCTCAAATACTTTTATTAAAACAAAATAATTTTAATACAAAAGATTTTGATAAGTGGGCAGATGAACTTATGCGTGGTAAAGATGCTTTAGCTTGTTTACAGTTAGCAAAAAATGGAATTGTATCAAATATTTATCCCTATGAAGAGCATAAAAATGCTATGGGACATGACCTTTTAAAAGATAAAAGAAGAGATGATGGAGCTTTATTAGCAATAGAAAAAAAAGATATTACTTTTGTGGGTCCAATTAAATTAATTCAAAATGGAAAATTTGCTTTAATTGCAAGAAAGCCTATTTTTGAAAATATTAATGGAGAAGATAAGTTTTGGGGTTTTTCTACCGTATTAATTTATGTTGATGGTATTATGAAATCATTAGAACAAAAAATTAAAGAGAATGGTTTTGAGTATAAATTAGAGGGCTTTGACCCTGACTCTTCAAACAGACCTTTATTTAGTAAAAGTGATGGTTTCAAGGGAGAACATAAACTCTCTTTTGACATAAATGTTCCAAATGGCAAATGGATATTTACCTTAGAAAAAAATGATAATTAATATGATATTAGGCTTATAATGATTTATCTACTCATAACAGCAGTTGCTTTTTCATTTGCATGGTTGGCATATAGATATGAAAAGTTACTTATTAAAAATAATGAAATTTTAGAAAACTATAATACTGAGTTAGAGAGTGAACTACAAAAAAGAACAGCCCAATTAACCATGCAAAAAAAACAGCTTGAAGATAGTGAATTTAGATGGAAGTTTGCTGTTGATGGAAATGGTGATGGACTTTGGGATTGGAATGTTAAAACAAATGAGGTTTATTTTTCTAAAAGATGGAAAGAGATGCTTGGTTTTACTGAAAATGAGATAAAAGCCTCACTGGAAGAGTGGGAAAAAAGAGTTCATCCTGATGATTTGCAAGAAGTTTATAAAGATATAAGTAAGCACATCGAGGGGAAAAGTGAAACCTATCAAAATGAACATAGAGTTCTTTGTAAAAATGGTAAATATAAATGGATTCTTGACCGTGGAATAGTAGTTCAAAGAGATGATGATGGAAGTGCAATAAGATTTATTGGTACACATTCAGATATAGATGAGAGAAAAGAAATTCAAGTTAATTTAGAAAAAGCAAATATTAAATTTTCATCAATTTATAATAACTCATTAGACCCAATATTTCTTTTTAGTATTGATAGAAAAAAATTTGATGACCTCAATCCCAAAGCTTGTGAATTATATGGCTATAGTAAAGATGAGTTTCTAAACTTAGGTGTAAAAGATATTGAAGTTTTGCATGATGATAATAAAATAAAAAAAACCCATGAAGATATTATCAAATATGGATGGAAAAGATTTGAATCAAAGCACAAATTAAAAGATGGGACTATAATTGATGTTATGGTAACAGCTGTTTTTACTAAACTATTTGATAAAGAGTATATATATGTTTCAACAAGAGATATAAGTTTACAAAAGCAGTCTGAAAATACCATATTAAAACAAAAAGAGGAGTTTGAAACAATATTTCAATATGCCCAAGATGGGATAGCTATTACAGATCTAAAAGGTTGTTTTATTAAGGTTAATCCCTCTTTTGAAAGATTAACAGAGTATAGTGAATCTAAACTTTTAGAATTAGATGTAAATTCACTTGTAGCACCTGAAGATAAGGAAAATAATAAAAAAGCAATTGTTCAAGTAATCAAAGCAGGAACAGTAGAAAATTTTGAACAGTCTTATATCACAGCTAGTAAACAAAGAAAAACTATAAATTTAAGTTTATCTTTACTCCCTGACAAAAAAAGTTTATTATTGACAGTTAAAGATACCTCCTCTTTAAAAGTAAATGAAGAACAAACAAGATTAGCATCAATGGGAGAGATGATAGGAAACATAGCTCATCAATGGAGACAACCCTTAAGTGCACTATCTACAGCAGCAAGTGGAATGAAAGTAAAATCAGAATTTGGAATAGAAATCACAAAAAAAGATATTGTTGATTTTTCTGATTATATTATTACCCATACCCAATATCTTTCAAAAACAATTGATAATTTTAGGAACTTTTTAAAAGGAGATAAAAATTATTCAAATATAAAAATTGAAGATATATTAGAAACTACCTTTAGTCTTACAAATGCAACAATAAAAAATAATAATATATCTTTGATATGTGAAATTGAAGAAAATATTATGATTAATGGAAGTATAAATGAGCTTAGTGAAGCATTTATTAATATTATAAATAACTCAAAAGATGTTTTAAAAGAAAAAGTTCAAAATGAAAAAGAGAGATTTATTTTTATAAAAGCTAAAAAAAATAAAAAAGGTGCTGTAGAAATTAGTTTCAAAGATAGTGGTGGCGGAATTCCTGAAAATATCATTCATAGAGTTTTTGAGCCATATTTTACTTCAAAACATCAATCAGTTGGAACAGGACTTGGACTCTCAATGGTTGATAAAATAATAAGAGAAAGACATAAGGGGCAAATAAACGTACAAAATGAAGAGTTTGTCCATGATGGAAAAAAATATAGAGGAGCTTGCTTTACAATAACTTTAAAACTAGTAAACACTCTTTAAAAATGATTTATCTACTTTTTTGCTATTTTTGCCTATAATCCCGAAATAAAATAATAATAAAAGGTAAATTATGGGATTAGGTGTAGGAATCGTTGGACTTCCAAATGTTGGTAAATCAACAACTTTTAATGCTTTAACAAAAGCACAAAATGCGCAAGCGGAAAATTATCCATTTTGTACAATTGAGCCAAATAAGGCTATTGTTCCAGTTCCTGATAAAAGATTAGATGAATTGGCAAAAATAGTTATTCCTGATAAAATTCAACACTCAACTATAGATTTTGTTGATATTGCTGGGCTTGTACGAGGTGCTTCAAAGGGTGAGGGGCTTGGAAATCAATTCTTATCAAATATTAGAGAAGTTGAAGTTATCTTACATATGGTTAGATGTTTTGAAGATGGAAATATTACTCATGTTGAGGGTGATGTAAATCCATTAAGAGATATTGAAATCATCGAAACAGAGCTTATTTATGCTGATATTACTCAAGTTGAGAAAAAAATTGATAGACTTAAAAAACAAGCAAAAGCTTCAAAAGAAGCAGCGGCTCAATTAGTTATAGCTGAAGAGTTAATGAAGCATTTAGAAGATTTACAACCTGTAAAAACATTTGAAAAAATTGATGATGAAATCTTTTTAGCACTTGATAAAGAGCTTAGATTCTTATCAAACAAAGATGTGATTTATGGTGCAAATGTAGATGAAGACTCACTTGTAGATGGAAATAAGTTTGTTGATGTATTAAGAGAACATGCTGAGTCTGTAAATGCTGATATAATTATGCTTTGTGCAAAAATTGAAGAAGAGCTTGTTGGTATGGAAGATGATGAAGCAAAAGAGATGTTAAATGATTTAGGTGTTGAGGAATCAGGACTTGAAAAAATCATTCATACAGCTTTTGATAAACTAGGACTTCAATCATACTTTACAGCAGGTAAAATAGAAGTTAGAGCTTGGACTATTAGAAAAAATACAAAAGCACCACAAGCAGCAGCTGTTATTCATAATGACTTTGAAAAAGGTTTTATCAAAGCTGAGGTTATCTCTTATAATGATTTCGTAGCTTTAGGTGGCGAAGCAAAATGTAAAGAGGCTGGAAAACTAAGACTAGAGGGTAAAGATTATATTGTACAAGATGGTGATGTTATGCACTTTAGATTTAATGTATAATTAAATAATTAAAGATAATTTAGTAATTTTTTTTAAAAAATAATTATTATTTTTACAAGATTTGTATAATTATTATACAAATCTTGAAAGCTCACAAACTTTAAAAAATGTATAATTTCTACTTTATATAAAAGGTAGAAAATGAATAATCAATTAATTAGTTATAAAGGTGTTAACGTAAATCCTGAGATACTTCACTACTTCAAGCATATGGAGTTGGTGGATGAATACAGGGAAGAGCTAGTTTCATTATCTAAAAGTTGGGATAATTTAACCTTACTAAGTCATTTTGGAAATAATAGTACAAATATAAATGAAACAAAAAATAACTTCTCTCAACTTACAAATAAACTATTAAATCATCTATCTAATGAGTTACTACAAAAGACAATCAGACAAATGAGTTTTAAAGCTCAAATTTCTATTGATATATTAATCAGAAACCTTTTTGAAAGAACAGATGATATTGGTTTTTTATCCACTGACAATGATATTAGAGAGTTTATAAAAAATAATAAAAACAGATATGAACATGATTTTATAAATAATGCAAAAATTTTAAGAAATAGGTTTTTGGAGTATACTCAAAAATATAGTGTTTATTATGATATTGTATTAATGGATACTAAAGGTAAGGTATTAGTTAAACTAGATAACAGTACAGATATTGATAAATCAAATGATGAACTTATTTTTATGGCACTTAATTCAAATGATTATGTTGAGTCATATAAATATCATGATTTTTTACCTGATAGAAAAAGAAGTTTAGTTTATGCTTCAAAAATAACAGAAACAAATGATAGCAACACAGAGGCTATTGGGGTTTTATGTTTATGCTTTAGGTTTAAAGATGAGATGAAAGGAATATTTGATAACTTAAAAGATGAGAAAAATAAAGAGTGTTTGACTATTTTGGATAAAGATGGTGTGGTAATAGCAAGTAGTGATAAATATCATATTGATTTAGGTACAAATCTTAGTTTTGATATTAATAGTAAGTTCAACTTAGTTTCCCATGCAGGAAGAGATTATTTAGCAAAAACTTGTAAAACAACAGGTTATCAAGGATATTTTGGGCAAGAGTGGTATGGGCATATTATGATTCCTATTGATTATGCATTTGTTAGTGAAGATGATAATTTAGATATTGACCAAAATATATTATTGGCTATTTTACAAGAGGGTGAAGATTTTAGTGAAGATTTAAAACAAATACCTTTAGAAGCTAATAATATTCAAACAAATCTTAATAGACTAGTTTGGAATGGAAATATAAATAAAGGTGGAGATGATAGAAGAGATAGCACAAAAAGTTTCTCAAGAGCATTATTAAATGAGATAAGTTTAACAGGTGAAAAAACTAAAAAAATATTTGATTTATCAATTGCTAATCTAACAAAAACAATTATTTTAAATAATGCAACTTATATAGCATCTTTAATGATAGATATTATGGATAGAAATCTATATGAAAGAGCAAATGATTGTAGATGGTGGGCATTAACTCAAGATTTCAAAGATGTTATGGCTTCAAGTGATATTGATAAAACTAATAATCCAAAATTAAATAAAATTTTAAAATATATTAATAGTTTATATACAGTTTATACAAATCTTTTTATTTATGATAAAAATGGAATAATAGTCTCTGTTTCAAATGAAAAAGAGAAACATCTAATAGGAATGCAGTTAAACGAAAAAGTTATTAATCAAACAAAAGAGATAAGTGATAGTAATGATTATTTTGTATCAAACTTTATAAGAACAAAACTTTATGATGACGATTATACATATATTTATTATGCTTCAATAAAAGAAAAGGATGAATCCCTTGGTGGAATTGGTCTTGTTTTTGATTCTAGAGTTGAGTTTAAAGCAATGCTTGAAGAGTCAATTCCAGATTTTACAAAAAATGATAATAAAAAATTTGGTGTATTTACAAATAAAAATGGTTTAATAATATCATCAACAAATGAAAAGCTAAAGGTTGGAGAGAGTTTAGATATAGATAAAAAGTTTTTTGATTTGATAAATGGTGAGTCTTATAGTGAAATTATAGTTTATAATGGTGATTACTATGCAATTGGAGCTAAATGTTCCCAAGGTTATAGGGAGTATAAAAAAAGTGATAATTATAGTAATGATGTTTTATCAATATTTTTCTCATATATCTCATCTGCAAATCTAAAAATATCAAATTCAAAAGAGATATTTAAAGAAAATTTAAATACTGATAATGAAAATACCCAAGAGTTAGCAACATTTTATATTGGTGGAAAATGGCTAGGAATTGAGATAGAAAAAGTTATTGAAGTTGTAAGTATTGATAAACTTGATTTATCACCTACAATTAACAATCAACACTATTTTAAAGGTACATTAATTTATAACAAAAAAGCTGTTGGTGTTATTGATGTAAAAATGTTTTTAGATGAAAATGTAAAAGAAAAATACAAAGAAGTTGTAATTATAAGCTATTTTGATGGTAATAGTGAGGGTTATTTAGGTATATTAATAAATGAATTAGGAGATATTCCTGAAGTTCCAAAATCAAGAATTAAAAAGATAGAAAAATATCTACTTGGAAATTGTACATTAGTAAATAGTGTAGTTGTCCCTGATGAGAAAGATAAACAAACAAAACTTTTATCTATTCTAGATATTGAGATGTTAAAGGATAATTTAATTGATAAATAATTATTTCTTAATTAGTTTTTTTAAAAATACTAAAATTGTCAAAAAAATGTCAATAATTTATACATATTTTTATTGACAAATATCTTGTATAATTTTATAATTAATAATAAAATTTACAAATTCAAACTGGAGATTAAATGAAATTATACGCACCATGGGAAAAAGCTTTTAAAAAAGTATCAACACCCTTTGAAGAGTTTTTACATGCCCAAACAACAACAGGTCTTATTTTAATACTTATGACTGTATTAGCATTAGTATTGGCTAATACATCTTTGTATGAGGCATATTCACATTTTTTTCATATGAAAATAGATTTAAATGTTGGTTCATGGGAATTGTCCCGTTCACTTCACCATTGGATTAATGATGGACTTATGGCTATTTTCTTTTTTCTTATTGGATTGGAGATAAAAAGAGAGATAACAGCAGGAGAACTTTCAAATATAAAAGTTGCACTTTTACCTATATTAGCAGCTATTGGAGGAATAGTTTTCCCAGCACTAATTTATACAAGTTTAAATTATGGCACAGAAGGTGCTGGAGGTTGGGGAATTCCTATGGCTACTGATATTGCTTTTGCAATTAGTGCATTAGTTTTATTAGGAAAAAGAGTACCAACAGCTCTTGTTACATTTTTAGTTGCACTTGCTATTGTTGATGATTTAGGTGCTGTTTTAGTAATAGCATTATTTTATACAGAAACTATAAATATGCTTCCATTAGGATTAGCAGGAGTTATGTTATTGGTTATGATAGCTTTTAATAGATTTGGTATTCATATGATATTACCATATTTTATTGTGGGTTTACTTATGTGGTTTTTTATGCTTGAATCAGGTGTTCACGCTACTATTGCAGGTGTTTTAGCAGCATTAGCAATACCATCAACTCCTAAAAGTGTACCATCTAGATTTGTAAGTAATACAAGGCATCTTTTAGATGAGTATGAAGAACTACAAGATAAAGAAAATCATTTAATGGATGAGAAACAAAAGAAAATATTAACAAATATCAAAGATAAAATTGATGAAGTTGGAACACCAGCTGCACGATTAGAACATGGTTTACATCTACCTGTTGCACTATTGATTATTCCAATTTTTGCATTAGCAAATGCAGGTATAAAAATAGACTTTAGTTCAGTTGGCTCTACGATTTTAGAACCTGTTTCTTTAGGAATTATTGCGGGATTAATTTTAGGAAAAGTTATTGGTATTTTTGGAGTATCTTGGTTAGCAATAAAATTAAAAATTGCCCAACTTCCAAATGGTAGTAATATGAGTCAAGTATTTGGAGTGGCTTTTTTAGGTGGTATTGGTTTTACAATGTCAATCTTTGTGGCAGACCTTGCCTTTGTAGGAAATCCTGAGCTTATTTTTCAAGCAAAAATTGGGATTTTGAGTGCTTCTTTATTTTCAGGTTTATTTGGATATTTTTGGTTAAAATCAGTATCAAAAAATAAAGGTGCTTAGTTGAATAAAAAAAATGTTCTTTTGATTGAAGATAATTTAGAGTTGCAAGAACTAATTAGTAACTTTTTAAAAGATTATAGTTATGATTGTTTTGCATACGCTCAACCATTAGAAGCATTAGAAGAGTTCAGACTAAGCCATAATAAATATGCTATTGTTATATTAGATTTAGGCCTTCCACGAATGGATGGCTTTGATCTTTTTAAAAAATTAAAAGAGATTAAAAATATTCCTATTATTATTTCAACTGCAAGGGATGATATAGGAAACAAAATATATGGTTTTGAATTAGGAGCAGATGATTACCTCTCAAAACCTTATGAGCCTAGAGAATTAGTACTTAGAATAGATGCTACTTTAAAAAGATATAGTGATGATACTATAATTAATATTGATGAATTAATAATTGATACAGATAAAAAGAGTGTATTTTTCGATAATCAACAAATTGAATTTACAAAAATTGAATCAGAGATATTTTTTATGTTTATTAAAAACATGAATATGGTAGTCTCACGAGAAGATATTATAAATCAAACTTCACTAAAAAAAGATACCAAAAATAGAACTATAGATATGCATGTTAGTAATATTAGATTTAAAATAAATGATGACTCAAAAGAGCCAAAATATATTAAATCTGTTTGGGGAATAGGGTACAAGCTTTTAAATGACAATTAGACAAAGATTATTTATCTCTTTCTCTCTTATTTTATTTATTATTATATTTATTATAGGAGTCTTTTTTTATACAATTTATAATCTAAATGAAACACATATTGCTCAAAAACATAGATACGACCAAATGAGAAGAGTCGAAAAATTAAAAGAGTATAATAACTCATTTTCTTGGATTGTTCTTGATATTATAACTGATTATGAAAAACTTAATATTGTAAAAAGTAGATTAAAAAAAGCAGATGATTTATTTAAAGACTTAATTTTTCAAAAAAGAAATATAATTGAAAACTCTGAATCAAATAGTGAAAAAAAGAATTTAGAACTAATATTTAAAGATTTTGAAATCATAGAAAAACTAATCAAATATGAGTTATATGAGATTGTTTTAAAAACTAAAATAGATAAAGATTTTAAAAACTTCAATGAAAACTTTGGTGAAATAAGCGCTCAAGTTCAAAAATTATTGGAAGATGAAATAGCATATCTTGAAAATAGACTAGAAGAGACTGAAATAAGCAGGGAAGAGTTTATAGATACAATTAAAGTAGAGCTTGTAATACTTTTATTAATCGCTTTTATCCTCTCTTTTATTATCTCTACAAAAATTATTAAAGAAATTAAAGAGATGCTAGATAGACTCAACAAAGGTGTTTTACATCTTTTTAACGATGATGAAAACTCTATTAAAGTAAATATTGGTAAAAACAATGAATTAAGTGAAATAACAAAGAATCTAAACTCATATCTTGAAAAACAAGATGATATTATTCATTCAAGAGAAGAGCTTTTAAGAAATATAAGTCATGAACTAAAAACTCCAATTGCAAAGGGTAAATTCCTATTAGAAAATTTAAAAAATAGCTATGAAAATCTTGAAATATCAAACATAAATAGCGTATTTATAGATATAGAAGAGCTTACAAGTAAGCTACTTCAAAGGGAAAAATTAAATTTTGCTAAAGTAAATTCATCAGAGTTTAAAGTAAGTAGTTTAATTCTTGAGTCTTTATCAAAACTTTCTATTGATGATGAGTCCAAAATAAAACTTGATATAAAAGATGATTTTTATATTAATGGTGATAAATACTATTTGACAATTGCTTTAAAAAATTTAATAGACAATGCCATAAAATATTCACAAGAGTTTCCAATAGAGATAAAAACTAAAGATAAAACAGTTTATGTAAAAAATATATCTGAAAAACTTACAAATGATTTTGTGTACTATATAAGACCCTTTACAAGAGACCCAAGCCATCAATTAGGTCATGGATTAGGTTTAAATATTGTAAATAAAATAGTTCAAATGCATAAGTTTAAACTAGATTATAACTACAAAGAACCATATAATGTTTTTTCTATAAGATTTTAAGTTAAAATGTCAAGAAATTGTAAAGAGAAATGACCTTTTAAAGTTGACACTATCCATATATAATTTTTCTAATAAAAAATAAATTTAAAGGATATTTTATGGATATGGTTAGAAATTTAGTAATTACAGTACTAGTATCATTTGCAGCAATAGGATTTATTAGCTCTAGCTTTTAAATCTTATTACTCTTCCCCCCCCACTTTTTATAGCCATGGGCTTTAAGCCTTGGTTATAGTTTAAAACTATTTATAGACCTTGAAGAAGGATTCTCCAAATATACTCAACCTCCTCATCATCCAGTGATATAAGCGATTTATCTCTAAAAAGTTCATCTATTTTATAAAAATCAAACTTTTTACTATAGGCACATTTGGGATGTACAGGATGGAAACTTCTTACAAGAGATATTTTATCTTTTATAGTTTGTTCACACAAAAGACAGATATATTCAGTATGAAGTCTTCCCTCATACTCTAAAAGTTTTATATAGATTTCACAAATAGCACGTTTAGGATTTTGTTTTATCATAACATGAACTAATTCATCTAAAAGTTTAAAGTAAAAATCATCAATATCTTCAACATCTTTTAAATGGGGATAAAAAAGTTTAACAAATCTTTGCCAACAGTACATTTTATCCCTATCAAAAATCCAATTAAACCCAAGTTGAATTACATCTTTAAGCCTAGGAATTGTACTTTTCATATTAGATTCTAATTCAAAATCTATTTTGTAGCCAATATTTATATTTGAATGTCTAGCTCCATAAAATCTATAGCATGTATAGATATTATCTTCAGCTAGAATAGTTACAATTAAATCATCATCTTTTACAGACTTGATATCTATTATATAACCTTGCATTTACTCTTTTAGACTTTTCATATCAATTATTTCATCGATAATTTCTTGAGCTTCCTCATCATCAATCTCGTCATTTTCAAGCTCTTCTACCATCTCTTGAAAATCCTTTTTCATCTCTTGCATATCTTTTATTTCATCTTTAACACCACTATCAGCTTTTTTAGATGCAACTAGTTCAAAAAGTTCATCTAAATAATCTTCGATATCAGGTAAAACTTCATTATGAATCAAGTTTAATAGTTTTTCTTGTACTCTCATATTTTAATCCTTTAAAAATTGGAAAAAATTATAACAAAATTATTCTACTTGTTTGCTTCATAATTTTACTTATGGTATGATGTTGCCATATATTACGAAGAAGGAAAAAGATCAATGAGTGATTTTGAAAATATAAAAATATCTAAGAAAGCAAATATTTTATATGATGGGCATGTAACAAGTAGAACAATTGAGTTTCCAGACGGTTCTAAAAAGACTCTAGGTATTATGTTACCAGGTGAATATGAATTTACTACAATTCATGAAAATGTTATTGATGTACAATCAGGTGAATTAGAAGTTTTATTACCTGCACAAGAGTGGAAAAAAATAGTTGCTCCACAAACTTTTAAAGTTCCAGCAAACTCAAGATTTAAATTAAAAATCGTTTCATTAATTGACTATTGTTGTTCTTTTACTAAGTTCTAAGACTCAAATTATAAAAAAGCTAGATGCTTTTATCTCTAGCTTTTTTATATAGTAATAGTTATAAACTAAGCTTCTACCGCTACTTCTACAAGAATTGCTCTCTAAAAAAACCTAGATAACGCTATTTTTAGGTATCAAAAAAAATAAATAATTATATAAAATATGCTAAATTAAGCCCTGATAGAGGAAAGGATGTAGATACAATTATGTTAGGAATCGGGACTTAATTATGTATTGCATTACATATTAACTTTAGATATAATAGTGATACTATACAATAAAGGATAAATATGCTTGAAGAACTACTTATAAAAAGCCGAGATTTTATTACTGTACACAATCAAGATTATCAAAGATATTTTATAAAAACAAAAAACTTAGAGCATAGGCTATCTATCATTATTGGTCCAAGAGGAATTGGTAAAACAACTACTGTAGTTCAGTACATCACAAAAAATTACAAAGATAATGAAGCTTTATATGTAAACCTTGATGATATACAAATCTCTTCAAAATTCACAATGACACAAATTGCTGAAGAGTTTGTTCTAAATGGTGGAAAGCTTTTGTGCTTTGATGAGATTCATAAATATGAAAGTTGGTCTGCTGAGCTTAAAAATATCTATGATAGGTTCGATAAATTAAAAATTATTGCAACTGGTAGTTCAGCACTTCAGATTAACAAAGGAAGTCATGATCTAAGTAGAAGAGCAGTTGTGTATAACATGGTTGGTATGAGCTTTAGAGAATTTTTAGAGCTTCACCATGGATTTGAATTAGACAATTATAGTTTGGAAGAAATCGTATCAAATCATATAAAGATAGCTACAAATATCAAAAATTGGGTTGAGTTACAAGATAAAAAAATCATTCCGCTTTTTAAAGATTATCTCAAACATGGTTATTATCCTTACTATCTTTCAATGCCAAATGAGATTTTGTTTTTTCAAACACTGCAACAAAACATCAATGTATCAATAGAGAGTGATTTACTAAATGTTTATCCAAAACTCAATGGAAATAGTATAAAAAAAATAAAAATGCTTCTTTCTGTTATTATTAAGAGTGTACCGTTTGAGCCAAATATGAGTGATATTAAAAAAGCAGCCCAAATTAGTGATGATAGAACACTAAAAGAGTATCTTGCAAAACTTGATGATGCAGGACTTGTAAAACTTCTTATGCAAAATTCTCTTGCTATGAAAAACTTTGATAAACCAGAGAAAATTTATTTAGCTAACACAAATCTTATGTACACAAAAGAACCAAATACTGGTAACTTACGAGAAACATTTTTTGTGAATCAACTTGATAATTACTATAAAAATAAGCAATCACTAAATGATGATGGAATTTTTGCTAGTAATATTGGTGATTTTTATTGTCAAGAGAAATATACTTTTGTCCTCACTTCGTTGCGGGATTCCGTTTCACTACATGAAGTTGGTGGTAAAAATAAAAGCTTTGAGCAGATAAAAGATATAGCAAATTCTTTTGTAGCTAGCGATAGTATTGAAGTTGGATTTGGTAATAAAATTCCTCTTTGGCTGTTTGGATTTTTATATTAGAAATAGATTAAGATGTATAATCTAAATATTTATAGAGTTAGTTAGTATTCTAAAAAAAATGTAAATGCTAATATACTTTTTTTATTATTTTTTAAATATTAGATAGGTTAAGATAATATGTTTTTGTACAGTTTAATAAAAGTTTTTAAATTTACTGTACCATAAGTGTACCAAGTATAAAAAAAGGCAGAAGCTTAAAGCTCCTACCTTTTTGATATTTAGTATCTATTGACTATTCAGCAACAGCTACTTCTACAGGTGTTGACTCCCAAATACCATGTTTTGTACAGTATCCATGAGCAACTAAGTTTAATTTTTTACTAGTTGGGATGATAGTAAAAGTTGTTGTATTATGAGCTTTTACATTTCCTAATGTTCCTGGTACATAAGAAGCTTTTGCTAATTGTGTTTCACCATTAAATAGTGTAACTGATTCAATATAATGATCAAAATCATCTGGATGAGTATATTCATTACCCATTTTTACAGTTACTTCAAAAGGTTCACCTGCTTTTGCAGTAGCAGCACAGTGGATAAATGGGCTGTGTCTATCAATTAAATCTTTCTTTGCTTCTCTTTCAACAGTATCGATATCAACATATTTGTTAATCTTTGGCATTTTAAATCTCCTAAAAATAAAGTATTAACATTATACTAAAAATTTAATTAAAAATTTATAGGATAATTTTTATCCAAAGCCTTTAATTTCTGAAAATCGTCAAAAATCAAGTCTTTTTATGATAAAATCCGCAAATGAATAAAGAAGAATTTTTTATAAAACAGTTTAAAAATAATCATAAAAATATTATTGGTGATGATGGTGCTGTAATTGGTTCATATGTTTATAGTATGGATGCTTTTTTTGAAGATGTTCACTTTAAAAGAGAGTGGATGAGTTTAAAGCAAATAGCTAGAAAAGTTATGCTTGTAAATATATCTGATGCTATTGTTATGAATGCTATTCCTAAATATGCATTATTAAGTGTGGCTATTCCAAAAGAGTTTTCAAAAGAGGATTTAGAAGAGTTAGCTAAGGGGTTTAAAAATATTGCTAAAAAGTTTGGAATAAAAATAATAGGTGGAGATACAATATCAAATATAAAACTTGATATTTCTGTAACCATAATTTCAAAAACAAAAAAAGCTATTTTTAGAAAAGGTTTAAATAAAGATGATTTTATTTGTTATACGGGTGAACTTGGAAGCTGTAAAAAAGATTTAGAGGCTTTATTTAGAAAAGAAGAGATTTCAAAAAACTCTAAATTTATTAAGCCAAAATTAAAAGCTGATTTTTTTTATGAAATTGCACCATATATTACAACTGCTATGGATATTTCAGATGGTCTGTTTTTTGAGTTAGAGAGACTATCAAAAGCTAATAAACTGGGATTTAAATTTTTTGAAAAAATAGATAAAGAGATTGGCTGCTCTGGTGAAGAGTATGAAATTTTATTTTCATTTTCAAAAGATAATAAAAAAACAATAGAGACTATTGCAAAAAAACATAATGTTAATTTAAATATTTTTGCTAAAGCAATAAATGGAAACTACAAATGTGATTGTAAAAATCACCACTTCAACTAAGGAAAAACATTGGAAGAAAATACGCAATTAAATAGACACAATTTACAATATTACTTAAATCACTCAAAAATTGATGTGGTTTTTAAACAAAGTAAAGATGATTTTGTTGTTACAGAGATACCTTTATATGAGTTTACAGGTGAGGGTGAGCATATTATAGTAAAGCTTAGAAAAAAAGATTTATCAACTTGGGATGCTTTACAGATTTTAGCTGATTCACTTGGTTGTAAAATCAGAGATATTGGATATGCAGGTTTAAAAGATAAAAATGCGATGACAATACAGCACTTATCTATTCCAAAACAGTTTGAAGAGAAATTAAATAGTTTTACCCATGATAATATTAAAATACTTGAAACAACATACCATAATAATAAACTAAGAATTGGACATTTAAAAGGAAATAAGTTTTTTATTAGACTTAAAAGAGTCTCTGTTATGGATGCAAAAAAAATAGAACAAGTTGTATCAAAAATAGCTAACTTTGGAATACCAAACTATTTTGGTTTTCAAAGATTTGGTTCTTATGGAGATAATCATATTAAAGGTCAAGATATTGTTGAGGGAAAACTAAAAGAGAGAAAAAGAAATTTAAAGCAAATGTACTTAAATGCTTATCAAAGTTATCTTTTTAACTCTTGGTTATCTAAAAGAGTTGAAATATCTAAACTTATTGATGCTTTTGAGCCTAAAGAGATTTGTGATAAATTATCTCTTCCTTTAGATCTTGTAAAACAAATGAAAGCACAAGCTCACCCTTTTAAAATGTTACCTGGTGAACTTATGAGTCATTACCCTTTTGGAAAAATTTTTATTGCTGAAAATTTAGCAGAAGAGGCTGATAAGTTTTATAAAAGAGATAGAGTACCAACAGGTTTACTTCCAGGTAAAAGAGTAAAACAAAGTGATGGTTTAGCCTTAGAATTTGAAAAAGAGTTTGATAAAAAAACTTTGGAAGATGGTGGAAGAAGATTTGCATGGATTTTCCCTGATGAAGTTGAATCAAATTATAAAGAAGAAAAGAATTGGTTTGAACTAAGTTTTACCTTGCCTAAAGGCTCTTATGCAACGCAAGTTATTTCAGAAATTGTGCATTAAATAATAAATTATTTTTTAATTGCTTAAGCTTTTATCTGATAAACTTAAACAGATAGTAATAAATACCGTCTATTTTTAATAAAAGGTTTATTATGAATTATGAAGAAATTGTTGCAGAATTAGACGCTGTAGTGAAAAACTCAGAAAAAGCCGGTGTTACTGTTATTGATAAACTTGAAGAGGCTTTATCTTTAACAGAAAATAAAGAGGCCTATGATTTAATATTTAGTGTTATGGGTATGATTCAAGAAGAAGACCTTTTAAGACAAAAAGTTGAAAGGGTTATGAACTCAATTTGTCAAGTGCAAGGAATTGATGCTTCAAAATATAATATTGCACCATCTGCAAAGCATATTTCAGGGGATAATTATGATGAGATGTCCCAAGAAGAGATTGATAATCTCTTCAAAAATAAATAAAAAGTTTTAACTTTTTATTTATTTGATACATCTCTTTTTAGTTTGTTAAGTGTTCCAAAAATTCTAAGTGATTCAATCTCTACTTGTTTAGCTTTTTCATTAAGAGTAGAATTACTCTCTTTATTTGCATTTGCATCAATTAAATCTTGAAGTTTTAGAGCGAAACTTCTATTTAACTCTTTTAATGTCTTAATAGCATCTGTAGAAACTTTGATATCACCATTTTCAAAATCATTTATAAAGTTTGATAAAGCCATAGAGTTTTTAGCTTCCCATTTTTTATATGTTCCTAGTTTTGAATAAACTTCATCTTTTATACCTAAAATTCCAACTTTTACTTTTGCAGTATCATAAACTAAATCTACATTAGAAACCTCTTCTCTTGATTCAGGAAGAAAGCTAGCTCTTGATGCTGCTGTTACAAGTGAGCTTGACATACTAGCAATTTGAGCTGACATATGTGAAATTTCATCGGCAACACTTGCATTTTGTTGAGTAGCTCTATCTAAAGTTGTAATAGCATCATTAATTTGACTAATACCACTCTCTTGCTCTCTAGAAGCTGTTGCTACATTTTCAATCATCTCAATTGTATCAGAGATATTTTGATTAAGTTCATTGTATCCATCAATCATTTTAGAAGAGATATCTTTACCTTGAGAAGCTTTAGCAGTAGCTGCTTCAACTATTTTTTTTATCTCTTTAGCAGCTTCGGCACTTCTTGAAGCTAGATTTCTAACCTCTTGAGCAACTACTGCAAATCCTTTTCCAGCTTCACCTGCGGTTGCTGCTTCAACAGCTGCGTTTAGTGAAAGAATATTTGTTTGGAAAGCTATTTGGTCAATTACTTCAATTGCTTCATTAATAGAGCTAACTTGCTTATTTATATCTTCCATTGATTGTGCTGTTTGTGTTGCTAACTCTTGTCCACTTTTTGCTGAAATTGTTACATTTTGTGCTAACTTATTCATTTTTGCAGCAGCTTCATTTGTACCTTGAATATTTGCTGTTATCTCTTCAAGAGCAGCTGCTGTCTCTTCTAAAGATGCTGCTTGTTGATTTGAAGAAACAGATAAGTTACTAGCTGCTGTTGATAGTGTTTGTGTATTTTGATTTAAGGCATCACCTGTATTCATTATCATTGCTAAAATTTCAGATGTATTATTTCCTACTAGTTTAATTCCAGCTGTTAGTGAACCTAAATCTCCATAAATACCTATATCATCAATTTTATAATCAAATCTAGATTCTGAGTACTCTTTTAATGTTTTATTAATCTTATTTAATGTGTCTCTTGTGCTTAAAATCATTGTGTTAAGTTTATTTTTTAAATCTTCAACATGTGGATTTGAGGCTTGGGATTTTACATCATATACAAAGAAACCATTTCCTGTTTTTTCTAAAACATCATTTGCCTCTTCAATAACTTTTTCATCCCGTTTTAGACCCTCTCTTACCTTATCCATGTAAGTATTAAATAAATCAGCAACCTCTGCAATTTCATCTTTTGAGCTTACTTCTAATCTAATATTTGTATCATTTGAATGAATTAGGTTTGTAAAGCCATTTTTTAATGATTGTATTGGACTAGTTGCTTTTTTTACTAATATAAAAATCAAGATTAAAGTAATGGCACCAAGAATTAAAGATGTTAGTGAAATACTTAAAACTAAATCTATAAGTCTGTCATCTGATTCTTGAAGTGAAAATGTTAAGTCCATAACACCAATTACATCACCAACTTGTTGATTTGCATGACACATTAGACACTCTTGCTCTGCAATCATTGGCTTTATCATTCTTAATTCATGTGTGCCATTTTCTATTGTTTCTAAGATTTGTTGTTTTTTAGTATCAAATGAGACTAATATATCTTTATCATCTGTAAATTCAGAGTCAGGAGAGTACATTTCTATTAGGGGTTTACTCTTGGCAACTGTTAAATTACTCACACCCTTTATATTTCTAGCATCCTCTTCAGCTTTTTGAATTGTATTAACATCACCTGTAGCCATTGCATTTCTAAGACTTTGAAACATTGCTGTGTTTAGCATCTCAAGATTTTCTTTAGTGATTGCAATAGAATCTTTCTTTACTTGAGAGGTACTAAAATAAACAACAGCTATACTACTAATTGACATTAAAATTAGCAAAGCAAAAATTATTTTGTTGCTAATTTTTTTTGAGATAAATTCAAACATATTGAAACCTTAATCTTTAAGTTTGATTATTATATAATTAAATCTATTTATAAACAATAAAAAATTAAAGAGATTTTAAAAAATAATGATAGTCGGCATAAAAGGTAAGATAGAAAAAAAAGAGCCAACATTACTACATATTAATGTAAGTGGCCTAGTATATGAAGTACATGTATCAATAAACTGTAGTTCTAAGATTACAGAAAATAATGTTTCTTTGCATACTACATATATTATACGAGAAGATTCTCAAACGCTTTATGGATTTTTGGATATTAATGAGAAAAAACTCTTCGATACTGTAATAAAAATAAATGGAGTTGGTCCTAAAGTTGCACTTGCAATTTGCTCAACTTTTACACCTAGTTCTTTTTCTCAAATAGTTAGTTCAAATGATATCTCTATGTTAAAAAGAGTCCCTGGTATTGGTCCTAAAGGTGCTAGTAGGATTTTAGTTGAACTCTCTGGTTTTGTTATTGATGGAAATAGTGATGATGATTCATCCTCTTCAAATGTTTTAGAAGCTTCATTGGCCTTAGAATCATTAGGTTTCAAAAAAGATGTTATTACAAAAATATTAAATAGTTGTACAGCAACAAATACAAGTGATTTGGTAAAAGAAGCACTTAAAAAATTACAAAAATAGATTTAAAAGGTTAGATAATAATGAAAATTGCTATAGTTTTTGGTGGAAGTAGTTATGAGCATGAGATTTCAATTGTTTCAGCAATTGCAATGAAAGATGTAATAAAAAGTGAATTAGAGTATATATTTTTAGATGAAAATAGAGATTTTTATCATATTCCTACAAAAACAATCAAATCAAAACTTTTTTCAACAGGTGAATACAAAAAGTGCGATAAATTAACAATTAAAAAAGGTTGCTTTTCAAAAAAAGCTATGTTTGGCGAAAAAAATGTTGATTTTGATATTGCATTAAATCTAATTCATGGTGGAGATGGTGAAGATGGAATTATTGCTTCACTTTTTGAGTTCTATGATATTAAATTTATAGGTCCTAGAGTTGGAGCTTGTAGTGTGAGTTTTAATAAGTTTTTAACAAAAGGTTATGCTTCTTCACTTGATATTAAAACAATAGATTATAAATATTTTACAAAAGATGATGAAATTAGTGTGACTGAATTTCCTGTAATTGTAAAACCTGTGACATTGGGTAGTTCTATTGGAGTTAGTATTGTAAAATCAGCTGATGAATTATCTTATGCTTTGGATGTGGCATTTGAGTTTGATAACGCTGTTTTAATAGAAAAATTTATTCCTAATATAAAAGAGTACAACTTAGCTGGTTGTAAAATAGCAAATGAGATAAACTACTCTATTATTGAAGAGCCACAAAAAAAAGAGTTTTTGGACTTTGATAAAAAATATCTTGATTTTGCAAGAACAGAGAGAGTAAATGTAGCTGATATTGACGATAGTTTAAAAGCAAAACTAGAAAAATCTTTTGAGACTATTTATAACACTACTTTTGATGGTGCTTTGATTAGATGTGATTTTTTTGTGATTGATGATGAAGTTTATTTAAATGAAATCAATCCAATACCAGGTTCTATGGCTAACTATTTATTTGAAAATTTTGATACTACAATTAAATCTTTAGGAAAAAATATAAAACTTAGAGATAAAATCAAAATCTCATATGAGTATGTAAATAAAATTCAATCGGCAAAAGGTAAATAATCCTTGGCTTTAAAAACTATAAAATATGATAATAAAAGTTTTGATATTAGCTATGAAATAGTTAATCCCTCTTTAAAAAAAGATATTGTTATTTTACATGGTTGGGGCTCAAATAAAGATATTATGAGCTCAGTTTTTAAAAATCATTTAGAGACTTTTAGACAAATATATATTGATTTACCTGGATTTGGAAAAAGTTCAAACCCTTATATTTTAACTACAGATGATTATGTAAATATTACTGATAAATTTTTACAAGAGATAAATGCTTCAAAAGAGTCAATAGTTGGTCACTCATATGGTGGAAAAGTTGCTGTAAAATTAAATCCAAAAAATTTGATACTTTTAAGTAGTGCTGGAATTTTAGAAGAAAAATCTAAAAAAGTAAAAATAAAAATCAAAATAGCCAAGTTTTTTAATGCCATTGGTTTAGGTGGTCTTACAAAACTATTTAGAAGTAGTGATGTAAGTAATATGAGTCAAAATATGTATGAGACTTTTAAAAATGTAGTAAATGAAGATTTTTCAAAAGAGTTTGAAAACTACAGTGGAAAAGCTTTTATATTTTGGGGTGAAGAGGATAGTGCAACTTCTTTAGAATCAGGAATAAAAATATCAAAACTAATAAAAAATAGTGAATTTAAATCATATAAAGGAAATCACTACTTTTTTGTAGAAAATGCAAAAGATATAAGTGAAAGATTGGAAAATGGAATACTTTAATATATTTACACATATAGTTCTAGTGATGAGTTTAGGTTGGTATTTAATTACTAACTTACAGTGGTATAGTTATAAAATTGAGAGAGTTATTTTTAAACACCACAAGCTAAATTGGCATATTATATATTTTGCAAAACCTTTTGTTTTATATTATCTATTACCCTCATTATATTTTTTAATCTATTTTTATGCTTTATATTTACCTCTTTTAGTTTTATGGAATATGAAACTTGATAAGCCTTTGGTTTTAACTTCAAGAGTTCAAAGATTTTTAGCTTTACTTCTTTTTATTACATTTTGTGTAAATTTACTCTGTTTTGCAAGTGAAACCTGTAAAACTGTTGGGATTTTTATTCCTTTATTGTTGGCTTATCTTGTATCTTTTGCTTTGGAGAGAATATTCTTTATCTCTTTTAAAAGTAAAGCAAAGAAAAAACTAAAATCAATGAAAAACTTAACAATAGTTGCAATAACAGCTTCATATGGAAAAACATCAATCAAAAACTATCTTCATCAGATTTTAAAAACAAAATATAATGCATATAAAACTCCAAGAAGTGTAAATACGCTAGCTGGTTTGGTTTTAGATGTAAATAGAGATTTGCCTGAAAATAGTGAAATATATATTGCAGAAGCTGGTGCTAGAATGCAAGGGGATATTGAAGAGATTACTATGTTTTTAGAACAACACTACTCAATTTTGGGTCAAGTTGGTGAACAGCATATTGAGTATTTTAAAACATTAGATAATATTATTCATACAAAGATGGAGATTTTAAAATCGCCAAGAATGAAAAAAGCCTTTGTCCATGAATCTGTTCCTATGAAAAAATATGACACAATAGTTAAATTTCCAAATAATTTAAATGTAACTATGAGCAATCTTGATGGTATTTGGTTTGATTTAGAAATTGATGGAAAACAAGAGCATTTTCATGCACCAATTTTAGGAAGTTTCAATGCTGTAAATTTAGCAGCTTGTATTCTTATGGCAAAAGAGCTTGGTATGAGTATTGAACAAATCAAAATAGCCTTAGATAAAATAAAGCCAGTTGAACATAGACTTCAAAAAATAGAAGCAGGTGGAAAAATTATAATAGATGATAGTTTCAATGGAAACTTTGAGGGTATGATTGAGGCTGTAAATATTTGTAGTGAGTATGAGGGAAGAAAAGTAATCATAACACCAGGACTTGTTGAATCAACTGATGAATCAAATATTTTACTTGCAAAAGAGATTGATAAATATTTTGATGTAGTTATTTTAACAGGTTCTTTAAATACACATCTTTTTAGTGATAATATTGATAAATCAAAACAGTATATCTTAAAAGATAAATCAAAAATGGAAGAGATATTAGCTGAAAAAACAAGAGCAGGTGATTTAATTCTTTTTGCAAATGATGCACCGAATTTTATTTAAGCTTTTGGCCTAAATAAAATTCGAATGAAAAATGAAAAGTTAAAAATGAAAAATATCTTGAAAGATAAATCTTATCTCTTTGCAATTAGAATTGTAAAATTAACTAAATATTTGCAAGAAGAAAAAAAAGAGTTTATACTTTCAAATCAAGTTTTAAGAAGTGGCACTTCTATTGGTGCTTTGATAGCAGAATCAGAATTTGCACAATCTAAAGCTGATTTTATATCAAAACTTTATATTGCATTAAAAGAAGCAAATGAAACAAAATATTGGTTAGATTTATTAAAAGATAGTGAATATATAAATATTAATATGCATAAAAGTATTGAACCTAATATAAAAGAATTAATTAGTATACTAGTAACTAGTATAAAAACATCAAAGGAAAATAATGCAAACTAACTTTTCATTTTTCATTTTTCATTTTTCATTTATTTCTCAGGGAGAAATATAGTGGAAAGAATATATGCACCTTGGCGATTTGAGTATGTTACTGAGGATAAGATTGAGGGATGTGTATTTTGTCATATTGGAAAAAACTCTCAAGATGATGAGAAACTAGGAGTTATATTTAGAGATAAAAACTCTTATGTTGTTATGAATAAATATCCATACTCTCCAGGTCATATTATGGTAATACCTTATTTTCATACTGATAAAATAGAAGAGCTTGATGATGAAGTTTGGATTGAGATGAGTATAAGAGTAAAACAAGCTACAAAGATGCTAAAAGAGTTACTTAATGCTGAGGGTGTGAATTTGGGTATGAACTTAAGTAAAGCTGCAGGTGCTGGTATTGCTGAACATGTACACTATCATGCAGTTCCAAGATGGCTTGGTGATACAAATTTTATTACAACTGTTGGGCATACTAGAGTTTATCCTGTAGATTTTCATAAACTATATGAAAAATTAAAAAACAATGCTTCAAAATATTTTATTTAAATAGGTAGAAAATGATAACAAGAAAAATAGTAAATGAAAAGATGAGTAGAATCGTTGAGTATAATGGCACAATTTATTTAGCTGGAATAGTATCTGATGACAAAGAGTTAGATATAAAAGTTCAAGCTAAAAGAGCTCTTGAGATTGCTGATGAAAGATTTAAAGAAGCTGGTACTAGTAAATCTCAAATATTAAGAGCTGAAATTTTTTTAAAAGATATTTATAGAGATTTTAATGATTTCAATGAAGTATGGAAAGAGTGGATTCCAAGTGATGATAAACCAGCACGTTCTTGTGTTGAAGCTAATATGGCAAGTCATAATACATTAGTTGAAATTGTTTTTACAGCAGCAAAAGTTTTGTAAGTTTAAATAAATAAATTACATCATTTTTCTTCTTGAAGTATAATTTATGCATAGTATTATTTCAAAATAGATTTGGGAGTGTGTTATGAAAAGAGATACTATTATTATTGGTGCTGGTGTTGTTGGACTTATGTGTGCATATTTTTTACACAAAGCTGGAAGAGGCGTTACTATAATAGATGAGGGTGATATTACAAATTGCACCTCATTTGGTAATGCAGGCTTATTATCAGCTTTTGATAAGGGACCTTTGAGTTATCCAGGTGTTATAACAAATACAATGAAACAGATGTTAAAGGGTGAATCACCTGTAAAAATACATCCTAAATTAGATGCAAAATTTTATAAATGGCTTGTGAAATTTGCATTAAGTTCAAATGAAACAAGATTTAAAAAAACAATAATGCTTTTTGAAAAGTATGGTGAAGATACTTTAGATTTATATAAACAAATGCAAGAAGAGGATAATCTTGATTTTGATTTTCATCATAAAGGAATGCTTTCAGCTTTTACAGAAAATGCAAGTTATGAAAAAAAGTTAAAAGAGTGTGAAAATAAAGATAAAAATAGTTATAAAATCTTATCAAAAGCTGAGACTAAAGAGTATTTACCATGCGGAAATGAGAAAATAAAAGGTTCTATCTTATTTACAAGAAATGCACACTTAGACCCTAAAAGAGTAATGCTAGAGCTAAAAAGATTTTTAGAAGAAGAGGGTGTTGAATTTATATTAAATGTAAAAATCACAGATATAAAATTTAAAAATAAAAAAGTAAAATCTGTATCTTCTATTAATAATGTATATAAAGCAGAGAACTTTGTACTATCAACTGGATATCAAACTC
>CBFIGT010000019.1:0-28070 GCA_965662175.1 Arcobacter sp.
CATTAAATCAGATGTAGCTAAAATAGCTGTAATTGATATTGAAGCAAATCCCAACTGAGATAAAAGCATATTTACAAATATTCTTTTTTTTGTACTCATATTTTTAAACATATGAACTCCTTGATTTTATAACATTATTTTTTTAACTAATTTAATAAAATAATCTAAATAATAGCATATTATATTTAAAATAACTAATTTAAAACTACCTTTTAGAGTTCAATTGCGCTTTTAATAATATCAATTCCATACTTATTTCTTAAATTATTCAAAGATTTACAAAATTCAGACTCTTTTTTATCTAATTGATACTCAAATAGATCAAAACTATGTTGATTGTTTTCCAAAAAATTTGAAACTGTTAAATTGATTTGAATAATATTATGGCTTGGATGAATATCAATTTTCCTAAAAAGCTCTAAAATCTCTTTTTTAAAATAATTCTCACTAAAAACCCTATTTGTATTTAAATAATTTTTTGACTTTATTCTATATTCATATCTAATTTTTAAAAAAAATGTTTGAGGTGTGACATTTTGCTTATAAACTAAAAATGAAATATATCTACATAAAATCAAAACTCTTCTTTTTATCTCATCTCTATCTTGAATTGGGTCAAATGTTCTTCCAATTCCAATAGATTTTTTACCAGCTCTTTTGACTATTTTTTCATTATCAATTCCTAAAACCCTATTATAAAGCTGAATTCCAGGTTTTTTCCAAGAGTATAATAACTCTTTTTTATCTCTAATTTGTCCAAGTCTTCTAATACCATGTACTAATAATCTTTTTTCATAACCCTTTCCAATACCAGGAAAAGAGGAGATTGGTTTATCTTTTATATAATTATAAACCTCATCTTTTTTAATCTCTTTTATTCCATCAGGCTTAGAGTCTGTTGTTGCTAATTTTGCTATCCATTTTGTATTTGCAATTCCAATGGAGATAGGCAAAGCAAATTTTTCTTTAACTTCATTTTTCAACTCATTTGCAAAAGCTATCATATCTTTGTCTTCTATCCAACCGGTTAAATCTATAAAAAATTCATCAATACTAAACTGCTCAACATAAGGAGTTTTTGTATAAAGATATTTATTTAACTTCTCTGAAAGTTCATGATAAAGTGTATAATTAGGAGGTATCATTATAAGATGTGGACATAAATCTAAAGCTTCTCTTACACTCATAGCTGTTTTAATACCATATCTTCTAGCCTCATATGAAGCTGTTGTTCTAATACCTCTTACTCTTCCATCCTTATCTTTAAAATACTCACTTGAAGAGAGTTCATTTTTAGATAAAATTGAGCTTACAAAGGCTCCATTGTTAGAACTAATTTGATTTGAGATTTTTTTCTTTTGGTCAAATATTGATAAGTTACTTCTTCCTCCAACCGCAACTGCTTTATTTAACAATCTCTTATCTAAAATTCTATGTGCTGATACAAAAAATGAATCTATGTCTAAATGTATAATCATAAAAAAGATTATAGCATAAATATTACATATTGCAATATTATTTCATATTGTAATATTTGACAATAAGATTTTATTTTTGTATATTTCTATTTTTAAAAAGGATTTATCATAGACCCATGTAGAATGTGCAAACGTGAAGTTGAAACAAATATAAAAAGATGCCCATACTGTGGAACACTAAATCCAACAGTAAAATTAAAAGAGATTTTTAAAGGTATTTTTTTAGTAATAGCTGTAATGAGTGTTGTAACTTATTTTATGAATTTATCTTAAAAATTTCCCTAAAATAAGTCCAATACCTAATCCTATAAAGTGAGCATACCAAGCAATTGGAAGTCCTATAAGTAGTGGTGCAACTGAGATTATCAAAACCCAAGTGATTATTCCCTTTCTTTGGCTTTTATCTACAAAGGCAACATAGCCTAAAAGTACACATAAAGCTCCAGATGCTCCTACTAAATTGTGATATAAACCAATAGAATAAATAAATGCAAATGAGAAAACAGAGGTCAATAATCCACCTACAAAATATAGTATCAAAAAGGTTTTTGCTCCTCTATATTTTTCAATCAAATTACCAAACTGAAAAAGAACAAACATATTCATCAAAAGATGCCCTATTCCACCATGAGCAAACATTGTTGAAAGGGGTTGATACCATAAACCCTCCAAAAAGAATACATTTAATCCTAAATATAAAGAGCCATTTTCTATTGATGTTTGGATTAAATACATTATTACTGTAATACCAATTATTACATTTGTAAAAGTTAAGTTTTTATTTTGCATTTTCTTTAAAAGCCTTTATTGTACACTCTATTCTATTTTTTATATCATTTTTATCATACTCTAAAAAGTTTGTATTCATCATAAAAAGTTCTTTTCCATTTAATCTTATGGAAGTTAATAAATTTCCAGCAAAGTTTTTCTCTTCAAGACTCTTTTTTCTAGGGTCATTTTTATCATTTTCAATGATTTCATATTTTATGGTGAGATATTTTACTGGATTTTCTTTTGCTTTGTAGTTTAAAGAGTCTATAAAAAAACTATTTGCTTCTTGGATTGTAATTTTATCTTTTAGATAAAACTTACCAAATCTAGGTTTTATAAAAGCTCCATCTAAGATATACAAACCATTTTCTAAATAGTAGTTTGCATCTTTCATAAGCTCTAAAGAGGAGATTTTATCAATAGTTTTTGTGATATTTTGGCACTCTAAACCTGTATTAACTCTAGGTTTTTCCTCTTTTTTAGGTCCAAACTTTGAGTATAAAATCAAAACTATTGAAATCATAATAATCGAGGCCAAAGTAAAGAAGTTATTTACTATTAAACTATCTCTTCTTTGGCGTGCCATTTATTAAACTAATCCCTCTTTTAAAACATCTTCTATTCTATCAACTGCAATTATCTCTAAAGATTTTCTAACCTCTAAAGGAATATCTTCTAAATCTCTTTCATAATTTTTTCTAGGAATTAAAGCTTTTTTCATTTTTGCTTTAAATGCTGCTATTAATTTCTCTTTTAATCCACCAATTGGTAAAACTTTTCCTGATAAAGTTAATTCACCTGTCATACAAATATCAGATTTAATCTCTCTTTCACTTAATATTGAAGCAATAGTTAAAGCCATAGTAATACCTGCACTTGGTCCATCTTTTGGAGTTGCACCCTCAGGAATATGTAAATGAATATCAAATCTTTTATAAACTTCACTAGCATCAACTAAAATATTTTCCTCTTTCTCTTTTGGAGTTTTTGGAATAATATTTTTATCTATTTTGATTTTACCCTCATCAATTAATACTTTTACAACTGAGTATGAAATTCTAGATGACTCTTTCATAACATCACCTAAGTTTCCTGTTACTACTAAACCACCTTTTCCTTTTAGTTTAATTGCTTCAGATTTTAAAACATCCCCACCAACTGCTGTCCAAGCTAATCCATTTGCAACACCAATTGAGTTTTTCTTATCAGCTGGGTCTATTTCAAAAATAGGATTATCTAAAAAGTTTTTAAGATTTTTAGTGTTTATTGCAACACTTGTAATACTCTCATCAGAAACTATTTTTTTAACCGCTTTTCTAAATAGTTTTGCAAAAACTCGTCTAAGGTTTCTAACCCCTGCTTCCCTTGTATATTTTGCAATAATTGCCTCAATAGTAGCCTTACTTAAAACAACTTCAGTTTTTTTAAGTCCATGTTTTTCCAACTCTTGAGGTATTAAATAATCTTTTGCAATATGATATTTTTCATTTGGAGTATATGAGCTTATCTCAATAAACTCCATTCTATCTCTAAGTGGTGCAGGAATTCTTCTAGCATCATTTGCTGTTGATACAAATATTACTTGAGATAAATCTATTGCAAAGTTTAAATATAAATCTCTAAACTCATGATTTTGTTCAGGGTCTAAAACCTCTAGCATAACAGCTGTTGGATCACCTCTATGATTAGCTCCTAGTTTATCAATCTCATCTAGTACAATCACAGGATTCATCTTTTTAGCGTCAATTAAACCCTTGATTAATCTTCCTGGCATCGCTCCAACATAAGTTCTTCTATGTCCTCTTAGTTCATTCACATCTTCCATTCCACCTAAAGCTACTCTTATAAGTGGTCTTTTTAAAGCTTGTGAAATAGAGTTTGCTAAAGATGTTTTACCAACACCTGGAGGTCCTACAAAACATAAAACAGTTCCACGTGATTTTAGATTTTCCACTTTTCTTTGCTCTAAAAGTTGCTTAACAGCAAAATACTCTGATATTCTCTCTTTTGCTTTTTCTAGGGAATAATGGTCTTTGTTTAACTGCTTTTCAACAGCATCAACTGAAATCTTTTCATCAGCATATTGTCCAAAAGGTATATCTAATACTTGCTCAATATAGGTTTGTAAAAGTGATGCATCAGGTGAATCTTGGTGCATTCTTGAAAGCTTATCTATTTGTTTTTTTGTCTCTTTATATCCATCTTTTGGCATAAAAGCTTTGAGTTTTTTAAGTCTTTTTTTATAAGCACTTATCTCTTCTTCTTTTTTATTTCCAGTTCCTAGTTCTTGCTGTATTGCTTTAATTTGCTCTTTTAAGAAATAGTCTTTATGGGTTTTTTCAATTTTTGAGTTAACTTTTTGAGTTATCTCTTTTTGAATTTTATGACCCTCAATCTCTTTTTGAATATGCTCAATTATAAGTAAAAGTCTAGCTTCAACATCTGTTTGAGAAAATAGTTTATAAGATTGATTTTTTGATATTTTTAAAACAGATGAGATTAAATCAGCGATTCTAATTGCATCATTATTTTCATCAATAGTTTTAATCAAATCAACTGGAAATTTTGTATTTATTTTAGATAATCTTGAAACATTCTCTCTTAATACATTTAGTATAGATGTAACACTTTCAAGTGAATATGGTTTTGATTCTAATAACTCAACTCTACAAACAGAGGGATTATCCTCTTTAAACTCAGAGATTCTTCCCTTTGCTAAACCTTGAAAAAGTACCTTAATTTTACCATCAGGTAAAGATACTTTTCTCATAATATTTCCAATAACTCCAACATCATAGAAGTTATCTTTGTTTCTTTCTTTACTCTCTTGACCCTCTTTGCTAACCGCAACAATAACTAATTTATTTTCATTTATTGATTTTTCAACTGCATCTATATTTGCTTTGCTATTTAAAAAAAGTGGTGCAATCATAAATGGGTATAAAAATACCTCATCTTCTACTATTAATGGTAATTCTTGTGGGAATTCATCATAATTTGTTAAATCCATTAAATATGACTCCTAAAATTTATTATATTTTTTTATTCAAATAAAGCTCTGTACCAAGGTACCTCTACATCTTTTATCTCTTTTACATCAACCCAGTTTTGTGAAACTTTATTATTATAATACTCTGCTGCTTTTGGCTTATCTACTCTTGTATATAAATCAGCTATCTCTTTATCAAAAGAGGCTTTAGCCATTGCAAGTCTTGCATCTATTGTTCCAACTAGTGGCATATATGGTGAATTTGGGAATTTAATTCTAAAATCTTCAATCTCTTTTTGAGTATCTGTGATTAAGTTTTGTTCTCTAAACTGAGATGAAAAAGATAGAAAATTTGCTTTGATTTTTAGATATCTAATATAATCAATACTCTTACTAACTGCGAACTTTTTCGTATACTCATCTAAATAAAAGTTTGCTAAAGCATACTCCTCTTCATCAATATGAGCATTAGCTAATATTTGTAAGGCTGTTGGTAAAAGTGGTGAGTTTTTATGCTCACTCTCTAAAGATATATAAGTATCATCAGCTGCTTCTAAATCTCCAAAAGCTATCTCTTTTGTGATTTTATTGTACCAATAAATTGCTGGTTGCCCATACTCTTGAGATGCCGCTTTTTTCGAAGAGCAAGAAGTAATTGTAATCACTAATCCACCAATAAGTGCTAAGTTCAAACTCTTTTTTAAAATACTATTTAACTTAATCATTATTATCCTTTATTGTAAAAGAAGCATTTTAGCTAATCCAAGCTTAGGAAATATTTGCTATAATTTTTTTAGAAATTTATAAAGGTAAAATATTATGAAAATTACACTAATTGGTAATGGAATGATGGCTAAAGCTTTAGCAAAAGGTTTAGTTAAAAACTATGAGGTAGAGATTTTAGGTAGAGATGAAGAAAAACTATTAAGATTAAAGAAAGCAATTCCTGAAATCGAAATAAAAACCTTAAGTGATAAAGAGGACATTACAAATAAAAATATTATTTTTTGTGTTAAACCATATGCACTTCAAAGTGTTGCTGTTAGGCTGGAGGGTAAAGCTCAACTATTTATCTCAATACTTGCAGGTACAAAAATTGAGAGTCTAAAAAAACATATCTCTTCTAAATTTTATATAAGAACTATGCCAAATGTTGCAGCATCAACTTTAAAATCTATGACTACTATTACAGGTGATAATGAGGTTAAAACTATTGCCCTAGAGATTTTTAACTCTATTGGTAAAACATTATGGGTAAATACAGAAGCTCAATTAGATATAGCAACAGCAGTTGCTGGAAGTGGTCCTGCATTTTTAGCATTGGTTGCTGAGGGTATTATTGATGGTGCTGTAAAAGCCGGACTTGAAAGACATTTAAGTACATATTTAGTTCAAGGGCTTTTTGAAAGTACTGCATCTTTACTTGAGCATAATCATCCAGCTATTATAAAAGATAGTGTTACAAGCCCAGGAGGTACAACAGCTGCTGGTTGTGCTGTTTTAGAGGAGAATGCTGTTAGAAGTGCTATGATTAAAGCTATTGAAAAAGCACACAATAAAGCAATTGAACTCTCAAAAAAATAGTTTTATCTTTTTAGAAACAATAGTTTCATTACTAGTAGTTTCAATTATTGTAACTATCTTTTTAAAGATAAGTTACAATAAAACAGATAACAAAACTTTTACTACTATTTTATCTGTTTCAAATAAATTGAAAAAATCTCAGTATGACTCTTTTTTGATTTCAAATAAAACATTAAGTATAAAAAAAGATAATATTTTTGAGGAGCTTTTAGTCAAACAAATTTCATATGAAGAAAAAAATATAAAGTTGATAAAATATGAAAACTTCTAAAAAATCTTTTTCATTAATAGAGCTAATAAGTTCAATATTTATAATGTCACTAATTTCTATTTATACTATGCTTTTTTATGAAGAGAGTTTTTCACTTACAAAGCAGCATTTTGAAAATGAAAGAATTAAATTAGAGTTTTTGACTACTAAACTTTTTTTGGAAAAAAGAAAAGAGTTTGAAAACTTATCCTTTGAAAACAACAAGCTATATTTTGAAAATGCCCTACTTTTAAAAAATATTACAAAATATAATTTTATAGAAAATAGCACTTATGCAGAGTTTAATATTTGTATAAAAAACTCTTTATGCCAAGAAATAGTAGTTTTAAAATGAAAAAATCATTTTCTCTTTTAATTACCCTAATTCTTATCTTAGCTTTTTCTATTTTGGGAGTTTTTGTAATTGAAACAAAATCTTTGGCTATTGAAAATAATAGTAATTTATACTTACAATCCCAAAGTAAACTTCATTTAGATTTTTTTAAATCATATATAAAAACTCTTGATTTAAAAAAAGAGTGTCTTGAAAATATAGAGATAAATGATGATATTTATAGATTAAAAGCTAGATTAGAGTATGAAAACTCTTGTTTAAAAAGTGAATCAAATATAGTTTTTGTTGATATTTTTATTAACTCTAAAACTAAACTCAATGAAGTAAATCTTCATGAAAGATTTACTTTAGAGATTTAATTTACATAAAGGTACCACTTCAAATTAAATCATTTACATCATCTCACACTCAACCCCTCATCCATATATTGAATTGTTGGATAAATGAAGAACTCTATTACCCTTCTTTTCCTACTTTTATTTCAGCTGTTACACTCATACCTGTTTCTAAGTATATTTGCTCACCTTCTATAGTAATTTTCTTACCATCTGTAGGAGACACGATAGATTGTTTTTGATTTTGAAATTTTATTGCATTTATTTGTGATTCTAAGTTTCTTGATTCTTTTTGTATAGTTTGTAGTTATTGGTATTTTGTATCTTTAAATTGATTTATAAAAGATAATTTCTCTTTTTTTAGTTCATTAAAACTCATAAAAATATTTACGCCTTTATTTATAATAATTTTAATTATATTAAAAAGTATCATTTATCAGGTTATATTATATTTTCATTAGTGTTCAAAAGTTCAATGAAAATTTTTACAAAGAGCTTTGATAACTAATTCATATTCATCATTTGAAAGTTTTGCAATTTTTTCTTTGATTCTAACTTTTGAAAGAGTTCTTATTTGATTTATTAAAATATCAGAATCCTCTTTTAAATTTTCTCTTGATTTAATTCTTAATCTATAAGGAAACATATCATCAAGTAAATCAGTTGAAAGAGGTAATAATATAACTGTATCTAAAATAGAGTTTTCATCATCTCCTGAAATTATAACTGCTAGTCTAATCTTTCCAACTTCATTGCCTTTTTTTGGATAAAGATTTACAATTACTATATCACCTCTATTTAATTCCATCATCAACTCCAAGTTCTGCAAATTCTAAATCTTGATGTTGTTTTAGTTTATTTAATTTTGCTAATTTTTCTTCCCTATCAATTTTTTCTATTAAAGGTCTAATTTGTTTTTCATATTTTGAAGAGATAAAATATCCTAATGTTGTATGTTTTCTTTTATCAATAATTAAGGCTATATCCATAGCTTTTATTAATGATGGTTTATTTTGAATATCTGTAACACCATAAGTTGTCATACCGTATCCTTTTTATTGTTTTAATCTATATGAATTATATCTAATATAATAAAATATAGCAATTATACTATGCTTACTATTTAATAAATTATTCTTAAAAACCACCATTAATAAATTTTTTGAGTTAAATTTATTATTGATAAATATCAATTATCTTCCTTATTAAGGCATCAGAAGAATTTATATTTTAAGAGTGAACTAAACAGAAAAGAGTTAATTCAATCATAAGTTAACAAATAATTCTTTTCTCTTATTTTCACAACTACTAAAAAAATTAACATCTTAATTTTTATAGTACATATGATTTTACAAAAATTGGTAAAAAAGTAAATGCAATGATAAATTAGAATTTCGGTCTCCTCTAAATTTCAATGTGAAATGATTTTAGATTAAAAGTTGTAGTTTATGTAACTATTGATGACTGACACGGAGTTTTTAACACTCCCTTTATAAAATTACAGCTAAAACTTTTTGTGCTAATTTTAAAGCCTTACTTCTATGGGAAAACTCTTTTTTAACCTCATGGGGTAATTCACCCAAAGTTTTTTCATACCCTTTTGGTACAAACATAGGGTCATATCCAAATCCCTCAGTCCCAACTTGTTTTGGAATTACAAAACCATGCATCCACCCATGTACCGTGTAAACCTCACCTTTGTATATAATACAAATACAAGCAGTATAATATGCATCAGCTTTTTCTAGCTTTTTCTCTTTTAGTTTTGATATTAATTTCATATTATTATCATTGTCACTACAAGCCTCACCTGCATATCGTGCTGAATAAATTCCTGGTTCATTATTAATTGCAGGAACTGTTAGTCCACTATCATCAGAAATTACAATATAATCTTCATTATTAAGTTTTTCATATATTGCCTTAGCTTTTATTATTGCATTACCCTTAAAGCTATTTGCATCTTCTATTATTTCCATATCTCCCAAAAGCTCTTTAAATGTAATAACCTCTTCATTTGGCATTAATTTTTTAAACTCTTTAATCTTTCCATTATTTGATGTAGCCAAAACTATTTTCATTAATTTCCTTATTTATTTTATATTAATATATTTTGTATATAATTTTTACTTATTTTATCAAGTTCAGGATTATAAATGATTAAATCGATTATGCCATTAAGTGCAATTATTTCATTAAGATTTTTCGGTCTTTTTATTGTATTACCAGTTATATCTGTTTATGCAATGAATTTACAAGGTGCAACAACCACTATTGTTGGAATTATAGTTGGTGGTTATGCCCTAACTCAAATGATTTTTCAAGTTCCATTTGGAATTATGAGTGATAAGCTAGGAAGAAAAGGAACAATAATAATTGGTCTTTTACTTTTTGCTATTGGTTCTATATTATGTGCAGTTGCAGATGATGTATTAACACTTCTTTTAGGAAGATTACTACAAGGTGCTGGGGCTATTGGTGCTGTTGTTACAGCAATGATTAGTGACTTAGTAAAAGAAGAACAAAGACCTAAGGCTATGGCTTTAATGGGCGGAAGTATTGCTATTGCTTTTGCTTTAGCTATGATTTTAGGGCCAACATTAGGTGCTTGGTTTGGAGTTGAGATTCTGTTTATTATTACAACTGTTATTGCCCTTGGTTCTATTGTTGTTTTATTAAAAGCTGTTCCTAATCCTCCAAAAATTATTCATACTTATGAAAAAAAGGGTTCTGTAAGTTCTGTTTTAACAAATAAAAATTTAATTAAAATGAATATTACAAACTTTTTACAAAAAGGTTTTATGACTTTTGCTTTTATGATTATTCCTATGGTTTTAATAAACAACTATGAGTGGATTATGGCTGATTTATGGAAAGTATATCTTCCTGCTACAATTTTTGGTGTACTAGCAATGGGTCCTGCTGCGATACTTGCTGAGAAAAAAGGAAAATATAAAGAGGTTTTAATAGCTGGTATTATTTTCTTTGGTATTTCATATTTAGTTATTGGTATGTCAGGAAGCTCAACTCTTTTTGTAATTGGTGTAGTTCTATTTTTTATAGGATTTAATGTACATGAACCAATTATGCAATCACTTGCAACAAAATATGCAAAAGTTTATCAAAGAGGTTTTGTTTTAGGGATATTTAACTCATGGGGTTATTTTGGAACATTTTTAGGTGGATTACTTGGTGGTATATTTTTTGAAAACGTAACACTTACTAAAATAGTAATTGCAATTGCAATTATCTGTATTTTATGGACAATTATGATTTTTACTCTTCCAAATCCATTAAAGAAAAAAATTGCTTATTTACCAATAGATGGTTTAAATAAAGAGAGATTTCCTTCATTAAAAGAAAATAATTTTGTTGATGAGTGGTATATCAACGATACAGAGAACCTTTTAGTAGTTAAATATGATGCAGATAATTTATCTGAAGAAGAAATAAAAAATAACCTAAAATAACTTTATAATAATTTCTAATAATTAATAATATTATTAAATAAGGAGAGTTTAATAGAACTTTCCTTATAATCAACTCTATAAATATATACAAAGAGTTGTTTTGAAAAAATTAAGTTTACTTATCCTCCTTTTTCTTTTTACATCATTTTCATTTGCTAACTCAATAACAAATAATTATGCAGAAAAAAGAGTTATTGGATTTGAAAAACTTATAAATGATAATCAAAATAAATCTATCTTAAAAAAACTTATGGCTGTAAACAATTTTTTTAATCAAATCTCTTATAAAGATGACAAAGAGACTTGGGGCAAAAAAGATTATTGGGCAAAACCAAAAGAGTTTTTAGCAAAAGGTGCTGGGGATTGTGAAGATTATGCCCTTGCAAAACTTTATGCTTTAAATAAACTAGGTATTCCTCAAGATAAATTCAAATTAATTTACTCAAAAATTAAAAAAAATGAAAAACCACATATGGTTTTAGCTTACTACTATAATCCAAAAAAAGAGCCATTAATACTCGATAACTTTAATAAAAAGATTTTTCTTAAAAATAAAAGGGATGATTTAGAATACATTTATGCATTTAATACTATCATGTTAAATAAATAATTTTTTATTTAAACCAAAAAATATGGGATAGTATGAAAAGAAGTTTAATCTATTTTACTATATTAATTTTAACTTTCATCTCCTCTTCAATTGCAGTAAAAACATTTAATATATCAGAAGAAAAACTAAAAGAGTTCACTAAAAAATATGGTGAAAATGCTGAAAAAAGAGTTTTACTTTGGGATAATATGATGGAAGCAGCAAAAACAAAAGATACCCTTAATCAACTAAAAGATGTAAATGACTTTTTTAATAAAATAAAATATGAAATAGATATGACCCACTGGGGCAAAAACGACTATTGGGCAGCTCCTTTTGAGTTTATGGGAACAGGGGCTGGCGATTGTGAAGATTATGCTATTGCTAAATATTATAGTCTTAGAAAACTAGGAATCCCAGAAGAAAAGTTGAGAATCACATACGTAAAACTTCTACAAAGAGGTACAAAATATGAACAAGCACATATGGTATTAACTTACTATCACAAAGAGGGTGTAACACCTGTAGTTTTAGATAATGTAAATAAAAAATTAAAATTAGCTACAAAAAGAACAGATCTAAAACCTATTTATAGTTTCAATGCACAAGGATTATGGCAAGCCAAAAACAAAGGTAAAACTTCAAAATTGGTTGGCGCAAATAATCTTAGTTCATGGAAAGATTTAATGACAAGAATTTAAAGGGGAAATAATGTCTTTATCAAAACAGCTCTATATAATAATATCAATGATATTTTTTATGATTTTTACTGGAAACTTTATTATAAGTGTTAAAAATACTAAAGAGTATTTGGAAATAGAATCAACAACAAAAGCACAAGATACAGCTACATCTATTGGGATGAGTATTAAACCGTTAATACAAGATAAAAAAGACCCAGAGATTGAATCTATTATAAAAGCAATCGCAAATAGAGGTTTTTATAAAGAGATTAGATTAGAAGATATAGAGATTACTTTTACAAGTAGTGATTTAATTACTGCATCAAAAGAGCTTGATTTATCAAATGATTGGGAAATTTCTAATATTAAAATTGATCCAAAATATGGAAAAATAGAGAAAAAGAAAAATGATACTAATTTTGAAAATGCCCTTAATAAATTAGAAGATGAAGCCTTTGAAGTTGATACAAAAAAAGAGCTTTTTGATAAAAATATTTATACTTTCACCCCTGAAGAGAGTTATAAAAATGGCGGAACATTTAATATAGTTTTTGATGCCACATATAAAAATCAAACAATACCTGCAAGTGCTGAATTAACACTAAATAAAATACTTGTAAAAGAGTTTAGAGAAGAGAAGTTTGATTATGTTCCCCAATGGTTTATTGACTCAATTCCTTTAAATATGGAAGAAAAAAGTAGTGAAATTAATGATGGCTGGTCAAAAGTTGCAACTGTATATGTAAGTGCCAATGCAGGTGATGCTTATGCTAAATTATATGAACAAGCACAAGGTGCTGTTATGTACTCTTTTTTAGCATTTTTAATTTCTATTTTATTTTTAGTATTTTTCCTACAACTAATTTTAAAACCACTTAAAAAAATTGAAAAACTAGCTGTTAATATTGCAGCTGGACAATTTGACACAATAAAAGAGTTGCCATATACAAAAGAGATAAAAAATGTAGCAATTGCTATGAATGACATGTCTAGAAAAATTGAGGGAATTATTAGAAAACTTAACTCAAATATTGAAAATATGACTAAAAAAATATCTCAAGATGGCCTAACTAAATTAGAGTTAAGACAAACATTTGAAACAGATATGAAAAATATGTTTATTGGAAAAAATAATGGTTATGTATTTAGTTTAAAAATAGAATCACTTGGTGAGTTTGCAAAAAATAAATCAAATAATGAAGTTGACCAATTTATTAAAAACTTTGCAAATATCTTGAAAAAAAGTGCTGATGATTGTAGATTAAATATTAAAGCATATAGATTTTTTGGTTCTGAGTTTGCACTAATAGCAAAAAATATAAAAAAAGAGGATGTTCTTTTATTAACTTCTTATTTAAAAGAAAAGTTTGACTCTCTTAATAAAGATATAAAACTAAGCAATATATCAAATATTGGTGTAACTATGTTTAATCAAATAGGAACTATTCCTGAGATGTTAAGTGCTGCAACAGAAGCTAGAGAGAGTGCAAAACAAATCGGACCAAATGAAGCATTTATAAGAGATGAGCATGACTTAGCTAGAGATATGGAATCATGGAAAGAGCTGATTTTTGATATTATTGATAATGAAAAATTCGAAGTTGGATATATTGGAGATGCTCATATTTTAAATGGAGCTGATGAGGGTAAACTTATTATGCAAGAAGCATTTACATCTGCATTTGATAAAAAAGGTGATTCTATTCCAATTGGAACATTTATCTCTATTGCTGAAAAATATGAAAAAGTTATTGATTTTGATAAGGCTGTTATTAACAGTGTAATTAAACATGTAAAAACAAATAATATTAAACACTCTATCTCAATAAACTTATCTCTTGATTCAATCATAGATATTAATTTTATTGCTTGGATAGAAAGAGTACTAACAAACAATATTTCAATTGCAGCAAAACTAGTCTTTTCTATTACAGCTTATGGAGTTGCTAAAGATATAAATAAGTTTAAAGAATTCTCTAAAATTATTAATAACTATGGTGGGAAAATTATTATTAAACGATTTGAATCTAAATTTATACCATTACAAAGTATTAAAGATTTAAACCTTGATTATATAAGATTAGCTAGAGATTATACAAATGGAATTTCAAGTGATTCAGGTAAATATGCCTTTGTTGAATCAATGCAAGATTTATGTAATTTAATAAATATTAAACTAATGGCTGAAAATGTTAAAAATGATGATGATTTAGAAAAAGTAAAAGAGTTAGAACTATTTGCTGCAAGTAGATAAAAAACTATAAATATTAACAATATTGTTAATATTTATAGAATATAATTCATAAAAATATCTTATATATATTAGGCAATTAAATGTTTGAAAAGTTCTTAAAATTTTTCGTTGAAAATTCTAGAATGAACTATACACTTTTTGTGTTAGTTTTTGCACTTGGAATTTGGTCGTACACAAAAACTCCAAAAGAGATTTTCCCAAGTTTTGATTTAGATATGATATCAATAAAAGGCTCATATACAGGAGCTTCTGTTGATATTTTAGATAAAATGGCAGTTACTGAAATCGAAGACAATATTAAAAATATTGATTCAGTAGATACTATTTCAACTGTAATTAGTCCAGGAAAATTCACTATTATTTTAGAGTTAAAAAAGGGTGAAGATAGGTTTAGAGAAGCTGATAAAATAAAAGATGTAATAACCTTAGTTAAAACAAATTTACCATCAGATATGGATGAACCTAGCGTAAATGTACTTGATAGAACAAGAACATTAGCCGATGTTACAATAACTTCAGCTAAATTTACAACTGATCAAATGAAACCTTTTGCTGATACCTTAAAGAGTCAGATTTTAAATATTAGTGGTATTAGTGAAATTAATATTTATGGGGATTCTGATAAATTCTTTGAAGTTCTTTTGGATGAGGGGAAAATTGATGCTTTAAACCTAAATAAAAGTGAAGTATTTAATGCCCTATCTACATTATCATATATTTTTCCAATAGGTAAAATAGAAGACCCTAAAAAACACTTTTATATCTCAACTTATAATGGGGCTAAAAACGCAAAAGAGTTTGGTAATATTTTATTAAAAATATCTAATCAAACATTTTATGTAAAAGATATTGCTACTATTTCTAAGAAATATGAAGACTCTTCAACCCTCTATTCACTAAATGGAAAAAGCGCCCTATCTTTACAAATAGTACAAGCAAATACAGCTGATGCTATAAAAATAGTAAAAGAGATTAAAAAGCTTTTACCTGATATTTCAAATAAAAACCCAGATATACAGATACAAATATCTGATGATAATAGTGAAAGAATTATTGATAGATTAAATATAGTAAGTTCAAATATTCTTTTTGGAATTATATTAATTACTATATTGGTAGCTTTATTAATAAATGCAAGAATGTCATTTATTATAGCTGTTGGAATACCAACATCTTTTGTAATAGCTGCACTTTATATCTATTTATCAGGCTATACAATAAATATGATTTCATTGGTTGGTGTTTTAATTGCAATTGGTATAGTCGTTGATGATGCTATTGTTGTAAGTGAAAATATTCAACAACATATAGAAGAGGGATATGCCCCTAAAGAGGCTGCTATAATGGGTGCAAAAGAGATGGTTGAACCTGTAACAATAGCTTCAATAACAACACTTTTTTCTTTTTTACCAATTTTAATGATAAGTGGAACTATGGGTGAGGTTATGAAGCTTATTCCTATTGCACTTAGTGCTTTAGTTATAGCTTCACTTATTGAATCATTTATCTTCTTACCAATTCATGCAGCACACACTCTTAAAAGTGGTGCAAAGGTAACTTCTTGGAAAAAGGCAAATGCTGTTTATAGTAAAATTATTCACTTTTTTATGAATTGGAAAAAAACATTTATTACTATTTTTATAATTTTAGTTCCATTTTTAACCTTTCAATTTATTAGTAACTCTAAGTTCCAAATGTTTCCTAAATTTGACTCAACTGATGTGAAAATTACTTTAAAAGCAAATGCAAATACTACACTTGAAGAGGCTTTTAAAATAGTAAGCTCAATAGAAGCTGATATGTTAAAAGATAAAGAAAAATTTTATATCAAAAATATAAACTCAGTTGCTGGATTTAGAAGAGATGTTGGTAATAATACAGAAAACTTTCCTTATGCTATGTATATGACAGTTGAATTAGAAAAATTAAAACCTATGAACTTTTTAGATAAATATATAACTCCAAATCTTAGTTTTTATTATGATGAAGAGGGAAGAACAAGAGAAGAGAGATCAGATAATATTGCAAAAAAACTAAAAGCTTATATTGAGAAAAAAGATTATAAAACAAAATATAACTTAGATGAAATCGCTGTTTTAGAGAAAAAAGTTGGACCTATAAAAGCTGATATAAAAATAGGAATAATAACAGCTGATAATCAAAAAGCAATACAAACTGTAGAAATTTTGGATAAAGAGTTAAGAAAAATAGATGGAGTAAAATCTGTATCTAATTCACTTAAATTTGGTATTGATGAAATCAAAATAAAAGTTAACTCTTATGGTGAGCAGTTAGGTATTACAGAGTCTTTTATTGGTACTTATTTATCTAATCTTTATTTACTAAAGAAAAAAGCTGTCTCTTTTGATGAAAAAGAGATGTTAGATATAAAAATAGAGTCTTTAGGAAAAGATAATATTGAAAACTTTAAAAACACACAAATTCCACTTGATGATGGCACTTTTATAGCCTTAAATGAGATTGTTGAATTTAACACAATTAGAGCATTTGAGCAACTTTTAAAAGATGATGCAATTAAAAATTTCTATGTATTTGCAAATGTAAATCCAGATATTATTACATCAAGTGAAGTAATAGATAAAATAAAACCACAAATAGATGATATAAAAAAATCAGGGGTTAAACTAGCATTTAAAGGTGAAGCTGAGAAAAAAGCAGAGTTAAAACGAGATATGCTTTTGGCTACAGCCTTAGCATTAGTTCTTATTATGATTTCTATGCTTTATTTATTTAACTCATTTAGGGAAACATTTATAGTAATGAGTGTTATTCCTTTCTCTATTTTAGGAGTTTTAATAGGACATCAAGTTATGGGATTAAACCTATCTATGCCATCTATGATTGGAGCATTGGGACTTTCAGGTGTTGTTATTAATGATGGTATTATTATGATGACATACTTGAAAAAAGCAAAAACTTTGGATGATATTTTTCTAAGAGCTACTAAAAGATTTAGACCTATTATTATTACAACTGTAACTACAATAATAGGAATGTTATCTTTAATACTATTTCCATCGGGTGAAGCTGTTATATTTCAACCAATTGCCATAGCTTTAGGTTTTGGTCTTGCTTGGGGAACGGTTTTAAATCTAATTTATTTACCGGTACTTTATACAATTACGCATAAACTAAGAAAAAGCTTCTAACAATAAAACAAATGCTATAAAAAGATAAATAGACTTTTTATAGCATTAATACTCATCTCAGTTGGTTCAACTCCAAGTCTTTCTAAAGATGTTTTAACTCTATAGTTCATCAAAGTTAATAAAGTTTCAAATGAAAAATTTGAATATCCATAAATTGATTCTTCTTTATTTTTGATGTACTCTAACTCTTGAATTTCAGCCCAAGATAACTCTTTACCCTCTTTAACTCTTTTTTCTAACTCTATTTGCCAATTATTTTGCCAAGTCAAAAAAAGATAGTTATCATGAAGATCCCTATCTACTTTTATTTTCCAAGATATTATTTGTAAGTTATTATATAATCTTTGTAATTTCTCTTTATCATAAGAAAAAGCAGTTAATTTATAACTATTTTCAATATCATATGAATCATAAAGCATCTTATATAAACCAAGGATAAGATAATCATTTCTATTTTTTATATCATCTTTACTAAATGCTATTTGTAAATATCCCTTATAAGAGGTAATATCTTTTTGATTATATTGTAAAGAGATACTATTTTCTAAGTTATCAATTTTTGTATAAATCTCATTTGAAAACTCTTTATCAAAAGCACTAGGATTTCTTTTATCAAGTTTCTCTTTAAACTGTAAAATAAATTTTGATATAACTTTATAATCTTTTTTTATTTCAACAGCAGAGTTAGATTGGAAAACCTCACCTAATCTCTCTTGTTTAACTGAAACACAAGCACTAAAAAGTGACATAGTAACAATCACCAATAAAATGTTTTTTACAAATACCACTTTTTATCCTTTATGATCTTTATGATAAAGATTTTAATTCATTCTCGATTTTTTCAAGTTTTGTTTTTGCATCTTCTAAAGCTTTTCTATTTTCTAAAATTACAGCTTCAGGTGCATTTGCTACAAATCTCTCATTTGATAACATACCATTTAGTTTATCAAACTCTTTTTGAGTTTTCTCTTTTTGTTTTGTAAGTTTATTGATAATTGGTGCCATATCAATCTCACCTCTTGGTAAATATACCTCAAGATTATTTGATACATCTGTTATACTATCCTCTAACTTAGCATCTACAAACTCAATATCTTCAACTTTTGCTAGTTTTTCAATAAATGGTTTTGCAATAGCTGTATCAATTGATTTATCAAGTTTGATATAAGCTTTTGCAATTTTACTATTACCCATGTCTATAATTACTTTTGCTCTTCTTACACTTGTAATTGCCTCTTCGATAATAGCAAACATATCTTCAATCTCTTGATTTTTCTCTATTTGTTTAGGGAAAGAGTTAACCATAAGTGACTCACCCTCTTCTAGTGATGTTCCACTTAATTTATGATATAGGAAATCAGAAATAAATGGCATAAATGGACTTACCATTTTTAGAGTCTCTTTGAAAATTGCACCAAGTTCTACTACTGAATCTTTAGAAGCTTTTGCATACTCAATACCCCAATCACAAAACTCATTCCATACAAATTTATATAAAATACTTGCTGCTTCATTGAACTTATATGTTTCAAGTGCAACTCTTAACTCATCAACGGCATCACTTAATTTACTTTGCATATAAATTCCAAGAGGAGTTTTAATCTCACAATCTTTTAAATCAGGGAAAGTATCAACATTTAATTGTAAGAAATTTGATGCATTATAAAGTTTGTTTGTAAAGTTTCTAAACTGCTCTAAATTTTTAGCACCAAGTTTTATATCTCTACCTTGAACACAAAGATAAGCTAATGTAAATCTAATAATATCAGCTGAGTGTTCATTAACCATATCAAGAGGGTCAATTACATTACCTTTTGATTTTGACATTTTAGCACCATGTTCATCTCTTACAAGAGCATGCATATAAATATCTTCAAATGGTAACTCTTTTTTAAAGTGCTCACCCATCATCATCATTCTAGCAACCCAGAAGAACATAATATCAAAACCAGTGATAAGTAGTGAGTTTGGATAGAAATCAGCTTCATCACTTGAGTTATAAAGCTCTTCTAGTTTTCCATTATTTCCCCAACCAAGTGGCGACATAGCCCAAAGTGCAGAAGAAAACCAAGTATCTAATACATCTGGGTCTTGAGTCATTTTTTTAGATTTACATTTTGGACACTCTTCTGGCTCATCAGCTTTATCAGCCCATTGGTGATTACAATCTTCACAAGTAAATACAGGTATTCTATGTCCCCACCAAAGTTGTCTAGAAATACACCAAGGTCTTAACTCATCCATCCAAGCTGTGTAAGAGTTTATCCAGTGTGCTGGATGAAAAAGTGTTCCATTGTGAGTTCCATCTTCAGCTCTTTGTTTTGTAGTCTCTTTAGTTTTTCGAATAGACTCTTGAGCCATCTCTGAGCTTAAGAACCATTGTTGAGAGATAAATGGCTCAACAATATTTTTACATCTATAACAATGCCCTACTTGGTGAATATGCTCTTCAATTTTTACAATATATCCAGCATTTTCTAAAGCTTTTACAATAACTGGTCTAGCTTCAAGTCTCTCTAATCCTGCAAACTCTCCACAATAATCATTTAAAATACCTTTTTCATCAAATACTTTAATAAACTCTAAATCGTGTCTTTTCCCTACTTCGTAGTCATTTTGGTCATGTGCTGGAGTTACTTTTACAACACCTGTTCCAAACTCCATATCAACATGGCTATCTGTAATAACTTTGATAGTTCTATTTGTAAGTGGAAGTAAAACCTCTTTCCCTACAATTGAAGTATATCTTTCATCATCAGGATGAACCATAATAGCTGTATCCCCAAAGTATGTTTCAGGTCTAGTTGTTGCTACTTGAAGCTCTCCACTTCCATCAGCAAATTTATAAATCATATGGTAAAACTTACCATTTACCTCTTCATGTTCAACTTCAATATCTGATAAAGCACCATCATGTGTACACCAGTTTACCATGTAGTTATTTTGAGTAATATGACCATCATTATATAAACTTACAAAAGCCTCTTTAACAGCCTCTTTTAAGCCCTCATCCATAGTAAATCTCTCACGCTTCCAAGCAGGAGTAACTCCTAATTTTCTCATTTGATGAACAATATTTCCACCACTTGTCTCTTTTTGAAGCCAAGCTCTCTCAAGAAATTTTTCTCTTCCAATTTCTTCTTTTGTAGTACCCTCAGCTAATAGCTGTTTTTCAACAACATTTTGAGTAGCAATTCCAGCGTGGTCAGTTCCAGGTTGCCATAATGTTTTAAAGCCGTCCATTCTTTTATAACGAGTTATAATATCTTGTAGTGTAAATGTTAAAGCATGTCCAATATGTAAACTCCCTGTTACATTTGGAGGTGGCATCATGATAGAAAAAGTTTTTTGTTTTCCATTTTCATCACACTCTTGAATAGATTTATTTCCATCTACTTCAAAATAACCTCTATCTTCCCATATTTTATAAAATTTATCTTCTACCATTGATGGTTCGTATTTTTCGCTCATTAAATATCCTATTAAATTTATCTCGCGATTATAGCCTAAAATAGGTATATAAAAGATTAATAAATCTTTAATTATAAACTCTTAAATAAAGTTTAGATATAATAAAGAAATAATTTATTTTAGGAAAATATGAAAAAGATTTTTTTTAAAAAAACCCTTATATTTTTTATTTCACTTGCAGTTGCAACCTTAGTTTTTCTATTTCTAAGTTATAACTTTTTTAGTAAAAACTATGAAGAAATAGAGCAAAAAGAGAATAAAAAACACTTAATTACATTTTTTACTCTTTTAAATCAGCAATATGATAAAGAGATAAATCAAAAGTTTGATGTAAATAAAATCAAAAAACTAAGTTCAACAATTTTTGATTTTACTTATATCACAACAGAGAGTGAATTAAAAAGTTCAAATATTATTAGAAATGTTTTATTTAACAATAATTACTCCAATATTGAAGTTTATTCAAAAAATACAGAGGATTATCTTATAAATTATATAAAATTTCTAAGAGAAGATGATTCATCACTATTTATTCTTAAGACCAAAAGTTATAGAGCCTTAGTAAAAGAGGGAGGAAATACTCTAAATATCTTTAGTGGAATTGTAATACTTTTTTTAATCCTAATTCTTCTAATAACTTATACATTTGAAAAAAATATAGAAAAAGCAAATGAAAACCTTGAAGAAAAAGTCCTAAAACGAACAAAACAAATACATCACACCCTACATGAGTTGGAAAAAGTAAACCTAAAACTATATGATTTAGCTCACACAGATCACCTAACTCAAATCAAAAATAGAAGAAGCTTTTTTATGCATGCAAAACAACTTTATACAAATGCTTCAAAATCCAAAGACTCATTAGCAGTTATTATGATAGATATAGATAATTTCAAAAGTTATAATGATAAATATGGCCATGATATAGGAGATAAAATCCTAAAAGAGTTTTCAAAAACAATAAAAAATGCAATAAGTGATAGTTGCGTTTTTGGAAGATTAGGTGGTGAAGAGTTTGCTATTGTTATACCATCAATTGATATTCAAATGGCACTATTAAAAGCAGAAAAACTAAGAGCAGAAATTGAAAACCTAGTTATAAAAGTAGCAGAACAAGAAGTAAAAGTTACAGCAAGTTTTGGAATAAGCGATATTGAAAATAGCTCCTCAATAGATGATATGATAAGAAATGCAGACAAAATGTTATATAGCGCAAAAGAGAGTGGAAAAAATAGAGTTAGAGGAAGAGTTTAATAGTTTTAAACTCAAAAATCCTAAGCTTCGGCTTTCTCTTCTTTAATCAATCCAGCCTCTTTTAAAAACTGAGAGTGGACGAATGAGAGTTTTTTGATTTTGTCATATTTTGCATAAGATAGATAAAGTATATCTTTTGCTCTTGTAACTGCAACATAAAACAATCTTCTCTCTTCCTCTACGCTTCCACCTTTTGTGATTAGTTTTTGATTTGGAAATCTTCCGTGCATTAAATCTATTACATAAACCTCTTTAAACTCCAAGCCTTTTGAAGCATGAACGGTAAGTAAATTTACTCCATCGCCCTCACTCATTTCACTTCCACCTAAAACCATTGCATTTATAAATTTATTTATATCTGTATAGTGATAAGCTAAAGATTTTAAAAGTGTGATTTTTTTATTTATTCTTACCATTGATTTTTGTTTCAAAGATGGGTCAACTTGTCCATCTTTTCTTGTGGCTCTTTTTGTGGAAAGCATCTCAATAATATGGTCATATAAGTTTGATTTGAATATGTGGTCAATTGCACTTCTTGGATTTTTTACTCGTTTTAAGTCATTGATTACAAGATAAAACTCATATAAAAACTCCCCTCCTTCAACTGAAAGTTTTGGATGTTTTAATATTGGATTTCCTAAAAATTTCTCTGAAAAACCGCTATTTCTAAACTTCGAAACAGAACCTAACTCTATAAAGTCATCAAAAAGTCCAAGTTGAATATTTTTTACTTTTGTTGAAACATATGGATTATTTATTTTTGGATCAGGATTATATAATCCTTGAAATAAATCTCCATTACCTACTTTAATCAAGGCATCAAATATATCTTTTGCAACTGCTTTTCCGATACCTTTTCCATACTCTAAAATATGAATTGCTGCCATCATATCATTATGACTTTGCATTAAAGTGATAATATCAAGTACAAATTTAACCTCAGCTGCATCAAAAAAGCTCATTCCACCTTTTCTTTTGGCTGGAATTCCATGCTCTCTTAAATTTACCTCTATCCCATCAGCACTTGAGTTATTTCTAAATATAATAGCTATGTCATTATGTGGTGTTGCACTTTGGCTGATTAATCTTGCTATATGTTCATATTGGTCAAAAAGTTCATTAAAAGTTAGTAATTTTGGTGAATAAAGTGCATCTTGTCTTACCACTTCCAAATTCTTTTCATAAACTCTTTCGTTATGCTCTATTACTTTAGTAGCTAGTTGTAAAATAGGTCTTGTAGAACGATAATTTTTCTTTAATGTAAAAACTTTTGCATCAGTATAACGATCTGCAAAAGTAGAAATAATCCCAATATCAGAGCCATTAAAAGCATAAATACTTTGGTCATAATCACCAACACAAAATAGAGATTTTGGTTTAAAAGCCTCTAAAAGTCTACCTTGAAGTGGATTTGTATCTTGATATTCATCTACTAAAATCTCTTTAAAATTAAACTCATTTGTCTCAAGTAATTCAAGCATTATTGTTAATAAATCATCAAAATTTGCATATCCATACTCTTTTTTGAGTTTATTAAACTCCAATATTACATCTTCATAAATTAAAGAATAAACCTCATGTGAAGAGTTTTTTTCTATTATCCAATCCACAAAAGTTTCATCATTTTTAGAGTTTAAAAAAAGTGAATACATATCATATAAGTATCCACCATCATAAGGACTTGCTTCATCATCTCTTTCATAAAAAACTCTTTTTTCATAAAGAGATTTAAAGAGTGTTTTTAACTCATTTGGTTGTTTTAGGGTTATATTTACATTTAACTCTTTGATTAGTTTATAACTTACACTATGAAAAGTTCCAGCCATAATTGCTTTTGCTGTATCTTTCCCAAAAAATTTCCCAACCCTTTGAACCATCTCTTGGGCTGCTTTATTTGTAAATGTAAGCAAAACTATCTCTTCAGGTTTTACACCATTGTTTATTAGGTTTGCGATTCTTCCTACGATTGTAGATGTTTTTCCTGTACCAGCACTAGCGATTATTAGGTTATATCCTGGATTACAAGTTGCGGCGTTTAGTTGTTCTTCATTTAAATTTGATAATGGCATTTTTAGTTATGTATCTTTATGTAGTGTTTTTAATTTCGAATACTAGCATAAAGAGTATTAATCTATTTGTAAAATCTCTAAACAAATTATTTACAAACTAAGTGTACAATACCATATGAAAAGAAGAAATTTTATAGCCTTAAGTGCTACTGCTCCAATAGTTTTAAATACATATTTAAATGCATCCAACATAGATGAAGAGATTTGGATAACAATACAAAAAGTACAAAATGTACTTTTTCCAAAAGGTGCTAAAATGCCTAGTGCAAAGCAGTTTGGTAGTGTTGATTATTTAAAACAAAATATTAATCATGAAACTTTTGATAAAAATGATGCAACTCTTATTTTAGATGGTGCAAAAGTTTTTAAAGATACTTTTCCTGAATTTTTTACAGGAAACAAGAAAAATCAGCTTGAGATAGTTAAAGAAGCTAATAATTCAGAATATGGAAACTCTTGGATTAAAACCCTTGTCTATTATGGAATTGAAGCAATGCTTAGTGACCCTATTTATGGAGGAAATAAGTTCCAGTCTGGTTGGATGGCATTAAAACACAAATCAGGTAGTCCTCGACCTAAAAAAAGATATGGAGCCAAAATAAATGTATGATGTTTGTATTATAGGAAGTGGAGCTGGGGCTTCACCTATAGCTTATACTTTAGCAAAAGCTGGAAAAAAAGTTGTTATTTTAGAAAAAGGTGATTTTTATAGTGAAAAAGATTTTTCAAAAGATGAGATAACAAATACTAGAAAAGATTTATATAATCCAAAACTAAAAGATGAATACCATGTAATTGAAGAAAAAATTGATGGCAAATGGTATAAATTTCCCACTTATGAAACAGGTTGGAGCTTTTGGAATGGAAATATTGTAGGTGGTTCATCAAACTTTATGAGTGGATATTTTCATAGACTCAAACCAAATGATTTTCGTCTTAAATCTACTTATGGGAAAATTGCTGGGGCAAATGTTGAGGATTGGCCTATTTCTTATGATGAGCTTGAGCCCTATTATGATATGGTTGAAAAAGTTATAGGAGTTTCAGGAGAGTATACAAAATATAAACATGCTGAACCTAGAAGTAGTAAAGAGTATGCTTATCCAAGATTAGAAGAGCATCCTGTTGTTGATTTAATTGATAAGGCTTGTGAAGAGTTAAACTATACTTCATATAAAGTTCCAAGAGCAATTATTTCACAAAAAAAAGCTAATAGAAACCCTTGTTATTACTCAAATTTTTGTGGTTCTTATGCCTGTTCAAGTGGAGCAAAAGGAAGTGGAAGAGCAGCACTTTTACAACCTGCACTAGCAAGTAATAATCTTACAATTATCCCAAATGCTTTTGTTTATAAATTAACTACAAATAAAGATAAAAAAATAGATAAAGCTTATTATTACACAAAAAATGGAAATAAAAAAGAGATAGAAGCTAAACTATTTATTCTAGCAGCTCAAGCTGTTGAGAGTTCAAGACTTTTATTAAACTCAAAAAATAGTGATTTTCCAAATGGCTTAGCCAATTCATCTGGGCAAGTTGGGAAAAATATGCTTTTTACAGGTGGTGGTATTGGAAGTGGTGTTTTAGATAGTTCTATTTTAGATGAAAATAAACTTTTTCAAACTGGTTTTTTTGTAAATAGAGGATTACAAGATTGGTATTTTACTAAAGAGTTCAAAGGTGGAACTATTGATTTTCTTTTTGAACATGCAAATCCTATTAGAAAAGCTTTAAATGCTTCAAGAGATGATAATGGTAATATTCTTTTTGGAAAAGAGTTACAGCAAAAACTTTTAAAAACTTTTACCAAAACAAAAATCTTAAATTTTGAAGTTTTTACAGATTGGATGCCAAATGATGATTGTTATGTTTATACAGATAAAAAATACAAAGATAAATATGGTGTTCCTGTAGCAACAATAAAAATAGGTGCTCACCCACAAGATGTAAAGGTTGGAGAGTTTTTGGCAAAAAAAGCTAAAAAAGTTTTAAAAGAGATGGGTGCTAAAGATATTAGTAGTAATATCTCTCCTCTACCATCTGCAAATTTACAAGCTGGTGGTTGTAGATTTGGAAATGATTCTAAAAAATCTGTTTTAAATAAATATTGTCAAAGTCATGATATTAGTAATTTATTTGTTACAGATGGAAGTTTTATGCCAACTGGAGGAAGTGTACCTTATACTTGGACTATATATGCAAACTCTTTTAGAGTTGCTAATCATATAAAAAACAACTATAGTTTTATATAAATATCAAGCTAGATATTTATATAAAACACGATTTAGCTCTTCAGAATCAATAGGTTTTCCTAAGTGTTCATCCATTCCAACCTCTAAATATTTTTCCCTATCACCTTTGATTACATTTGCAGTTAAAGCAATAATAGGAACAGCTTTTTTATTATTTGTTTTTTCAAACTCTCTTATTTGTTTAGTTGCTGAAACACCATCACAATTTGGCATATTAACATCCATCAAAATTAAATCATACTCTTTAGCATAAACGCTTTTAATAGCCTCATTACCATCACTTACAAAATCTATATTAAGTAAAGATTTACTTAATAACTCTTTTAATAATATTACATTTATAGGATTATCTTCAGCTACTAAAATATTACCTTTGAGATTTTCTAATAAATCTGTTTTATCAATATATTTTTTATTTTGAATATCTTTTCCTATTTTAAAATCAATTTCAAAAAAGAATTTAGCACCATCTTTTTCTTTACTTTCTAAATTAATATTAGAACCCATTAAATTGATAATTTTAGAGACTATTGTTAATCCTAATCCTGTACCACCAAACTTTTTACTTATACCTCCATCTGCTTGAGAGAAGGCTTCAAAAACTAAACTTTGTTTATCTTTTGGTATTCCTATTCCATTGTCTTTTATCTCAAAATAAACTTTTACACTCTGCTGTTTTTTCTCTATAACTTTTACTAACAGCCAAATATGTCCATCTTTAGTGGTAAATTTTATTGAGTTAGAGATTAAATTAGAGATAACTTGTTTTAATCTAATAGAATCAAAAACTAAAGATTTAGGTATTGTTTCATCACTTTGATAACTTATATCAATTGACTTCTCCTTTGCCCTAACCTCAAAAAGTTTTATAACATCATCTATCAAATCAGATAAACACTCCTCTTCTTCAAAAAGCTCAAACTGTCCACTCTCAATTTTTGAAAAATCTAAAATCTCATTTATAATATCTAAAAGAGATTTTCCACTTTTAAATATTATTTTAGCCTGCTCTTTTTCACTTTTGTTTAAATTAGCTTCTGTTAATAGCTCTGAAAAACCTATAATAGCATTTAGTGGTGTTCTTATTTCATGGGAC
>CBFIGT010000020.1:0-27319 GCA_965662175.1 Arcobacter sp.
GAAATACAGTAACAAATAGTTCAAGTGGAACAAATCTAAATACCTTCGCAGATATTGTAACTATTGATATGAGTAGTTCAAGTGATAGTGGATTTTTAGATAGTGATAATTTAACAAATATTCAAAAACCAATTTTTACAGGAAATACAGAAGCAAAAGCTAATGTAGATATTTATGATGGTGATGTTTTAATTGGAAGTGGTATTGCTGATGAAAATGGTAATTATTCTATTGAAAGCGATAGTTTAAGTGAGGGTATTCATACCATAAGTGCAAAAACTTATGACTCTTTTGGAAATGAACTTTCAAGTGAGGTTTTAAGTATAGAAGTTGATATTTCAACATCATCAAATGTAGAGTTTAATGAATCTATTGAAGATAATACATTAAATCTTCAAGAATCACAAAACAGTACTATAAGTGGAAAAATAGAAGCTGAGGGAAGAGTTGATTCTATTGAGATAGTTGATTTAGCTGGAAATAAAGTTATTTTAGATGTGGATAATATAGATATTCAAGATGATGGAAGTTTTTCATTATCAAATATTGATTTGACATCTTTAAATGATGGAACACTAAGTATGACAGTAAACTCAAGTGATAAAGCTGGTAATAGTAGTAGTCATGTTGAAACAATTGCAAAACATACTGAAGTTGCTATAGAGATTAACTCACCAATAGCTGGTGATAATATTGTAAATAGTGCTGAGTTAGCTAGTGTAGTAGTATCAGGAACTACAAGCAAAATTCAAGAGGGTCAGAGTGTAACTGTTATTTTAGAAGATAGTTTAAATAATAAAATTACCTTAGAAACAGAGGTTGATAGTGATGGTTTATGGAGTATTGATATTGATACTTCATCTTTAAGTGATGGAAACATATCAGTCAATGCTACTGTTTTAGATATATATGGAAATAGCACAAGTAGCAGCACTAATTATACTCAAGATATTACTTTTGGAACTGTTACTTTAGATGAGATTTCAGATAATTTTATAAATGCAATAGAGCATAATCAAGACTTAGAAATAACAGGTAAAACAACAGGAATAGAGAATAATCAAACAGTAACTTTAAGTTTTAATGGAAAAGAGTATGAAGCTTTAGTAATAGATGGATTATTTAAAGTTACAGTTCCATCAAATGATCTTAATAGTTTAGTTGATGGAGAGACTTATGTAGCTAATGTAAAAGTGTCAGATTTAGCTGGAAATGAAGTAAGTGATAGTGAAGATGTGCTTGCTGATTTTACTATAAATAGTAGTGATGATACAAATAGTAGTGATTTACTTAAAGAGGATAGTGATTTAAGTGCTAGTGGTAATTTCTTGAGTAATGATGATGAAAACTTGATTGTTACAAATAGTGGTTCTTATACAGGAACTTATGGAACACTTACTATAAATAGTGATGGAACATACTCTTATAATCTTGCTAATAGTTCAAATAGTGTTCAATCTTTAAAAATAGGTCAAAATGTATCTGATTTATTTACTTATAGTGTAAAAGATGAGGCTGGAAATGAGACTAGCTCAACAATAACTATAAATATTGAGGGTACAAATGATGCCCCAATTGTAAATAGTGTTGATTTGGGTTCTATAAATGAAGATAGTTTTATTCTTATAACTCAAGAGCAGTTATTAGCAAATAGTAGTGATATAGATGGTGATAATTTAGAAGTTACAACTGTAAGTGTTGATGCTAGTATTGGAGTTATTGAAAAAGTTGGTGATGATTTTAAATTTACACCAAATGCTGATTATTTTGGAAATAATATTGAACTTAATTTTACAGTTAGTGATGGAGTTACAACAGTAAATCAAAAAGCTATTATTGATGTTAATGCTGTAAATGATAACTCTATTTTAGAAGGAAGTTCTTCTATATCATTTGTAGAGGGTGCTGCGGGAGTTGTTATTAATAGTAATATTTCTATAACTGATATAGATGATGTAAATATGGAAAAAGCTACTGTTTCAATTGATAATTTTGCAAGAGGTGAGGATAAACTTATTTTTGTAAATCAAAATGGAATTACAGGAGAGTTTGATTCCCAAACTGGTATTTTAACATTGAGTGGAACAGCTTCAAAAGAGGATTATGAAACAGCATTAGAATCAGTAAAATATCAAAATATCTCAAATACACCAAATCTAAATACAAGAGAGATTAGTTTTGTAGTAAATGATGGAGATGGAAATAGTAATACAATAAATAGCCAAATAGATATAAGTGCTGTAAATGATGCTCCTGTAATTTTAGTAAAAGATTATGAAGTTGATAAAGATGAGGCTTATTTAACTATTTCATTACAAGCTGTTGATGTGGATGGAGATGTGGCTTCTTTTACTTTAACATCTCTTCCAAATAATGGAACTTTGTATTTAGATAGCGCTTTAACTCAAGAAATCTCTATAAATACTCCTATTTCAAGTGATGGCTCTACTAATATCTATTTTAAACCAGATTTTGGAAATGATAGTAGCAGTAATGTTTTTGGTGAAAATTGGTTTGATGAAAATAGTATTAGTTTTGATTTTTTTGCTACAGATAATGGTTCACAAGGTTTAGCCCCTGTTAATTCAGCTCTTGCAACAATTAATATTGAAGTTGATGATGTACCTTTTGTTTATAATGATACTACTTTAGAAGTAAGTGAAAATGATATTGGGGATTCTTCAAATAGTATTACAGGAAATGTTTTAACAAATGATTATCAAGGAAATGATACAGCTGTTTTAAATGAAGTGACTTTTATAGCAGGTGATGAAACAGGAAGTGCAAATATAGGAGCTACTACATCTACAGCTTATGGGGATTTAAAAGTAAATAGTGATGGAACATGGGAGTTTATACCTGATTCTAATTTAGACCATAGTAATGGTGATTTAAACTTTAGTTTTACATACAATATTAAAGATAGTGATGGAGATATAAGTTCAAATAGTGCAACACAAAATATAATAATCCATGATGGAAATAGTTTAAGTATAGGAGAGATAAGCACACAAAGTGTAGATGAAGCAAATTTATTAAGAGGTACAAATACAAATGAAGATGCTTTAAGTATTAGTGGAAATTTAAATGTACAAACTAGAAGTGATACTCTTGATATAAAATTTGATACAACAGCTACAAGCTTAACACATGCAGGTGTTCCAATTACTTATACTATTAGTGCAGATGGTTATACTTTAGATGCAAAAGCTGGTGATATTGAGATATTTACTGTAGAGATTAATAATCCATCAAATACAAATTTGGATGCTTCTTATACCTTTACTTTAAAAAATAGTATTGACCATAAAGTTAATGATATAAATTTAGAAGAGATAGATATTCCATTTAATTTTATTGCAAGTGATATTGATGGAGATAGTGTTAGTAGTCAATTTAGTATAAAAGTTATAGATGATGCTCCACTTACAACAAATAGTTTCACTATTACAGAGGATAATACTCTTACTTTTAATATCTCAGCTGATATAGCAACAGATGTATCTTTTTCTAATGTTACAAATGGAGTTGCATCTTATGATGAAACAACAGGAGTTGTAACATTTGTACCAAATGAAGATTTTAGTGGTTTTGAAGAGTTCTCTTATAGTTTTACAGATGTAGATGGTAATACAAATAGTGCAAGTGCAACTATAAATATATTACCAAAAGTAGAGAATGACACTATAAAAATTAGTGGTAGTGGAAGTGGTTTTGAAGATGAGTGGATTAGCTTAGATATAAATGCTCCTCAAACTAAAGACTTGGATGGAAGTGAAACTTTATCAGATGTTACAATATCAGATATTCCTAGTGGAGCGCAGCTTCAACTATCCGATGGAACAGCTATTTCTATAATAAATGGAAAAGCTATAATAAGTGTGGATGAGATTGAAAATGTACAAATTAAAGCACCACTGGATAGTAATGAAGAGTTTACATTAAAAACTAGTTTTAAAGTAACAGATACAACTATAAATAGTGATGGTGATACTAAAACAAATAGTAGAACATTTTCAAGTAATATTTCTGTAAATGTTACAGGTATTGCAGATGATACAAATATAGAAGCAAATAATGCAAGAGCAAGTGAGCAAACAAATAGTTTAGAAAATATTTTCAGTGTAAGTGAACTTATCTCAAATGTTAGTTTTGGGGATAGTGATGGAAGTGAAATACAAACTATCACAATAAGTGGTTTACCAAGTGGAACTGTTTTAGAGTCAAGTGTTGGGAGTTTGGATAATGGTGTTTTAACATTTGATTATAATGATTTATCTTCTGTTCAATTATCTTTTCCTAATGTTCCTGGAGATAATTATAGTTTAATAATAGAATCAAAAGCAGTTGAAGATGACAATAGTTCTAGTATAAAAACATCAACAACAAGTGCTGTTTTAACTATAAATGCTCTAGCAAATGAAGTTGAAATAGAAGCCAATGATATAAGCACTTTAGAAGATACAGCTATAAATATTGGAATTAATGTAATAAATAATAATCCCGATTTAGATAATAGTGAATCAATCACTGCTATTGAAATTGGTTTAATTCCAATAGGTGCAAAAATTTTAGATACAAATGGAGATATATTATTTATAGCAAGTGAGGGAGATACTACTTTTACAAGTAATATCACAGCTCAAGATTTACAAGGGCTACAAATTTTACCAGCTTTAAATAGCAAAGAGGATTTTGATTTAGCTATAAAAGTACAATCTACAGATAGTGATACAAATGGAGATGTTTCTACTTGGAGTAGGGCATATGGTTTAAATGTAGAAGTTATAGCAAATGCTGATATTGCAAATATAGAGATAGATAATCAAGGTGGTTTGGAAGATAATTGGATTGCTTTAGGTACAAAAGTAAGTACAATTGATAGTAGTGAAAATATAACTGTTTCTTTGAGTAATGCTCCTGCTGGAACTACTTTTAAATATAGCGATGGAAATGAAACTCATACTGTTTCAGTTTTATCAGAAACACAGGTTTTAAAAATCGATGCTTCTTATTTGGATAGTGTTGAGGTTTTACCACCAAAAGATTTTAGTGGTGAAATAAATCTTACTATGAGTACACAAGTAGTAGATATAGATGGAAACTATCAAGATATAGATACATACACAAATAGCATAAATATTAGTGTGGAGGGTGTTGCTGATACTCCTATTTTAAGTGTAAGTAGTGCAATTGGAGATGAAGATACAGAAATTCCATTGAAGATTAAATCACAACTTAGTGATATTGATGGAAGTGAAACTTTAGAAATTATTATTAGCGATATTCCAACAGGTGCTGTTTTAAGTGCTGGTGTTAAAAATAGTGATGGAACTTGGACTTTACAAGCAAGTGATTTAGAAAATCTAAAAATAACTCCTCCTAGTGATAGTAGTGAGGCTTTTGATTTAACAATAACAGCAAAATCAATTGAATCTGATGGAGATACAAATAGTGTATCTTTTAAACTTCCTGTAAAAGTTCTAGGTGTTGCTGAGAGTATAGAGTTAAGTGCTAATATTGAAAATCAAATAGTATATGAAGATACACATACAAATCTTGGTTTAAGTGCAATTTCTAGTGATACAGATGGAAGTGAAAAAGTTACTTATACTTTAGAGAATATTCCAAATAATGTAACACTATATTTAGTTGATGAAAATGGTAATGCAATAAAAGATGAAAATGGAGATTACTCTCCAATAGGTCAAATAAAATCTTTAGATAGTAATAGTAGCGATTGGGTTATAGATGGATCAGATTTAGCAAATATTGTGATGATTCCTCCAGCAGATTATTCAGGTGAAATAAGTATAAACTTTAAAGCAGAAGCATTAGAGAGTAATGGAAATCTAAGAGTTAGTGAAAAAACTTTAGAAATAGATGTAAAACCAAAAGTAGAGAATGAAACATATTCAAGTAGTGAAAGTGGTGTAGAAGATAGTTGGATAGAATTAACAGGTAATAATATTAGTAATGGACTAACAAATGTTGGGTACGATAATGAAGAGATTAGTAATGTTGTAGTTAGTAATTTACCCCAAGGAGCATCTTTAGGTGTATATGATGGAAGCTCATATATTGTAATTTCTCCTGATAGTTTTGGAAAATATAATTTAACAAGTGAACAAATAGACGTAGGCGTTGCAATAAAAGCAGCGGAAAACTCAAATGAAGATTTTTCTATCAATGTAACAAGAACAATTACAGATACAACAGATAGTGGTAATACCATATCAACAGATATTAGAAATGAAGATTTTAATATTAATATTAATTTAACGGGAAGTGCTGATTCTTTAGCCTCTTTTGAAGTTGAAGATGTAAATATAGAAAATGAAACTGTTTTATTAAGTGATGCTATTAGCTCTTATGCACATACAGATAGTGATGGAAGTGAATCTTCTACTTATTTTGTAATAGAGGGAAATAGTGAAAATAATACCTCTTTTATAATAGAAAATGGGGTAAATGCAGGTAATAACACATGGATTGTAAAAGATATTTCTACAGCTGCTATAAAAGTTATCGATACAAGTAGTGGAGATGGAAATTTAGAGCTTAAAATCACTCCATTTGTAAGAGAAGATGATGGAAATATTTTAGAAGATATAGCAAATATAGGTGAGTTTTCAGTTTCATATAATTTAAGTGATTCATATGATTTACCTGAAGATTTAGTTTTAGATATTAGTGTAAATAGTGTATCAGGAGTTGAGGATAATACTATTAGTGATAGTTTACTTAGTGTAAATAACTCTGAAGATATATCTTTATCATATCTTGTTGACCCTATGCAATTAGATAATGTTTCTTTAGTAATGTCAAATGATATTTTTATTTTACCAAATGGAACTTATATTACAGAAAATATAAATAGTATAAATCTAAATCCAAAAGATAACTTTTCAGGTATGGTTCATGCAGATATAGAGGTTATAGGTACAGATCTAACAAATGGCACTTTTACTTCTGTAAGCAAAGGTGTAGATATTGAGTTATCTCCTATTGCTGATGAAGTTGGTGTATCTAGTAGTGCTAGTGGTGATGAAGATACAATTATAGATTTACCTATTATCTTATCTTTTAAAGATAATGATAGTAGTGAATCAATTGTTGATGATAAAATCAAACTTATCTTAAAAAATGGTGGAACTCTTAGTAGTGATAATAATAGTGATACATTTATTTATGAGGGAGTTGAGACTTTTACAAATGATAAGGGTGAAACTTTTGTTTATGATGTTTATAGTGTGAGTAAAGATGATTTATCACATTTACAATTTCAAGCACCTACTAATAAACATGGCGATTTTAATATTGATGTTGAGTTTACAACAGTTGATACAAACTTAGATGAAATATCAGAGCCAAAAGAGCATAGTTCAAGTATAAAAGTTGTAGTTGAATCAAAAGCTGATGATTTTGATTTTAATCTTAGTAGTACTGCTGATATTGTTGTAGATGAAGATACACACTCTATAGATTTAGGTTTATCTATGTCATTAAAAGATAGTGATGGAAGTGAGCTTGGATATATTGTTATAAAAAATGTACCAAATGGAACAAGTTTAAATCAAGGTTTTTGTGTTTATGACTCAAATAATGATACATCAACTTGGTATGTAAACTCTTCAAGTGCTTCAAATACAGCTTTAATAATCAATGAAAACTTTAGTAGCGAGGAGTTTACCCTTGAAATATCAGCTACAAGATATGATTATCAAAGTGGACAAATTGATACTACAAGTAGTATTGATTTAGGAATTACAATAAATCCTATTGCAGATACAATTACTATTCAAGATGGATATACAAAAGGTTTAGAAAATACAAATATTGATATGAATTTATCAATATCTTCAGATGATATGGATGGTAGTGAGAGTTTAACTATGACATTTAGTTCATTACCTGAGGGTGCATATATAAATAATGGTGATAGTTCTTATCTTGTAGACTCAAGTGGAAAAATCTCTATTGAGGGCTTAAGTATAAATGAAGCTTCAAGTTTAACATTTACACCTCCATTAAATTTTAGTGGAGAGATTAATATATCTGTTCAAACACAAGTTGTGGATACAGCTGGTAATTTACAAGATATATCAGATATTTTTAATTCAAATTTAGTTTTAGAAGTTAGTGCAACAGCAAGTGGTTTTGAGTCAAATAGTATGAGTGCAACAATAAGTGATTATGAGACTACACAAAATGGTATAAAAGTTGATGCATCAGTTAGTGGTATTAAATTAAATGATACAGATGGTAGTGAGAGTATTAATTTGACAATTAGTGGATTAGGAGAGAGTGCTTTAGTAACATATCTTGATGGTGGAGAGATTAAAAATGCTTCGCAAAATTCAGATGGAACTTGGTCTATTCTTTTAAATCCAAGAAGTGATGATTACGAAACAATATTCCAAAATATAAGTATAAGTGTTACAAATGCAGATGATTTAGAGGGAGATATAACTTTTAGTGCAACAGCTTTTGAATCTAATGGTTTGGGCACAACTATGATAAATAGTGTAAATGTTGCAAATTTTGTAAGTGATGAGGTATTTGAAAATGTAGAAAATAACTCTGTTTCTACTTTAGAAACAGCTTCTATTGCCTTAGGTGTTGTTTTGCCAAATATTGGGGAAGAGAGATTGGGTGCTATTGAGATAGCTTTACCAAATGAGCTAACACTAAGTAAAAGTGATAATAGCATAATATCTACTAATAATGTAAAAATAGTAATAGTTGATGATAATGGAAATATTGATAATACTGTTCATCCTTTAGATTTAGATACAAGTGATACTATAAAATTAACTCAAAGTGAGTTTAATAGTTTAAAAATCATTACAGAAGATGGCTCTGTTGGTGATTTTGATGTAAAAACTACTTATACAGCATTTGAAGTTGATGATAGTTTAAATACCATAGATGGTATTGATTCTGTATCTCACAGCGTAAATACTAGTGTTACAGTTGATGATAAAAATCAGATAATAAATATGTCAGATAATGATAATGAAATTGCCACAGGTGATTTTGGAGATGATACTATAAATATGGGTGAGGGAGAGAATCAAGAGGCTTATGGTGAAGCAGGAGATGATACCTTTACAATTATTTTAAAAGAAGAGGATTTATTAGCTAATAAAAAAATAACTATTGATGGCGGAGAGGGTAGTGATACCCTAGTAGTGCAAGAAGAGTCAATCTTGGATTTTGATAGCTTAATAGCTCAAAATATAGAAAAAGTAAATATAGAGAATAATAATCAAATAGATAGCTCAACATTAGATGTAGAAGATGTAATAAGAATAACAGATGATGATAATATCCTAGAAATAATAGGAGATTCAGGAGATGAGATAGGATTGACAAATGAATCAGGAGATACAGCATGGGAGAAATCAGATGAAAAAGTAACAACAGATGATGGAGATACCTTTGATGTTTGGACAAATGATAATGTAACAGTTTATATAGATGAGGATATCACAGTTACTGATTTCTAATAAAAGAGTTTAATTAAACTCTTTTATTATTTTTTTAAGCATAAATAAAATGAAGCTAAACTATAATTACAACCTTTTTAATGACCCCGTCGTCTAGTGGCCAAGGACGACAGGATTTCCTCCTGTAGACGTAAGTTCGAATCTTGCTGGGGTCGCCAATAAGAAACTACTATAAAATTGATTTATTTTTTTACTTTTTATTTACAAATATAAATGTGTCATGTTATAATCTAAAAAATATTACAGAAAATATCAAACTTTACCTAACAAAAGATACTATTTATAAATGTGTAAAATATTGAAAAAATAAAGCAAAACTCTAAAATTTGTTTTGTTGGTGATTTAGTTGATATCGACTCTAATGCTAAGTTATGTACTTTAGAATTTCCAAGTATGAAAATTTACAGTCAAAAAAACTTGGAATAAAAATATTTTTGTTTAATAAAATTATATTTTAATCTAATATTAATTAAATAAATGTGATACTTCCAATAGAAAAAGGATTTGATAAGAATTAAGTAACAACTTGATTTGATTGAGATCCCAATCTCTATTGGCGAGGAATGATGGCATTGCAGAGCGTTTAGTAAGCCCTAGATGGTTGAATACTGTACTTGTCCATTCCCACTAATTTTTTCTATATGCAGTTATAATCCACGAAAAATCAGCCACAGGGTTGAGTACTAATCTAAATTCTTTTTGATTTCCTAGTTTCATATAAACAATCAAATGCTGATTTGAAACCCCATCGTTTTCTAATTTTATTCCTCTAAAATATATTTCAAAGATATTTATAATATCAATTGTTTCTAAATCACTACTTTTATAATGTCTTAATAAAATATGCATAAAACCTTTATTCTCATCACCTCTTGATAAGACTATTTCATGTCCATTTTTTTCAAAAATGGCTTTTTCATTACTACCAAAGATAAAATCAATCATAATTTTTTGATGTGTTTTCCATTTTTTCTTTTTTTTAATAGATTCAATTGTTTGTATTTCTTTTCGTAGTTTTTCAAGAAGGTTATTATATTTTGACACTATTTCTCTTTTCCCATTTATATTTTAAAATTGTAGCAAAAAAGCAATTTGGTACTTCTTTAATTAATATAATGTTGAATCATAAAAATGAGTAATTTGTTAGTCTTTTGTTTGATACAATATCTAAATATCAAATTAGGATAAATAAATTATTATGAATACTTTTGAAAAACATGATTGGCTCTTTTTACATTTATAATTATTTGTTTTTAGTTAAAGTAAATCATTAAAATACCTAATCATAGAATAATTATAGTTTTCTATAGTTAGATAATTAAATTGACAGATCATGTTTAACCAGTATTTACTACTATAAAATTGATTTATTTTTATAAACTATATTTTTAAATTTTCTCTTTTTCAGCAACAGAATAAAGGATTTTTTTAAATGCTTTTTCCAATATCTCTTTTTCTGTTTCATTTAAAACATCATAAAAATATTTATCATTTTCTCCAAACTGTGGCATACACGCCAATGCTAACTCTCTACCTTTATCTTCAAGATAAATAAGTGAACTTCTTTTGTCTTCCTTGGAATCTTTTTTATAAATCAGTTTTTTTGATTCAAGTTTTTTTACAACTTTACTAATACCTCCTGAAGAAAAAACCATTCTATCCGAGATTTCAGCTGCGGTTATTCCATCATTATGTACGTGCAGTGTTATTAACATATCTATTTCAGCTTGAGTTAAACCCTCTATTTCATAGATATGTTTTCCTCTAGCTTGTAACTTATTGCAAATAATAGTCATAGGTACTGTTATTGTAGCAGTTCCTTTTATACCATTTTTTATATTCTCTTTTTCAAATGCATAAAACGCATCAAGTATTTTCTTTTTCATACTTAGATTATATCAGAGTTTATTTAAAAATTTTTTAAATAAAGCTTCCTAGGAAAGTATATTTTAAGAAAAATGATGTTACATTTCTAAATATACATTCCCAGGAAGCTAAATATAAGGATAAAAAATGATTAAGAAGTTAATATTGGGACTTTGTTTTCCAGTTTTACTTTTCAGTGAAAGTTTAAATGATTTAATAGAACTATCATTAAAAAATAAAAATGTAATGGCCTCTCAAATAGATATTGAATCTATAGAAGAAGAGTATAAAAGTGTAAAAAAAGGATATTTACCAAGTGTAAGTGTAGGTGCTGGATATACAGATGTCTCACACGAAACAGCAGCACTTGCAAATAACTCTTTAAATACATATGTTGATGTATCATATAATCTTTATGATGGTGGAAAAAAAGATTTAACTTATAAATCTTATGAGTCTCAAATCGAAACTTCAAAAAAAGATTTAATCTCTTTAAAGAATGAAGTCTCTTTAAATGTAGTAGAGTACTATTTTAATTATTTAACTTATACATCTCAAAAAGAAGCAAAGTTAAAAGAGATAGAACAACTAAATGCTCAACATGAAAGACTTAATAAATTTCTTGAAGCAGGAACTACAACTATTGATGAAGTAGATAAAATAGTATCAAATATAGAGAGTGCAAATTTAGAACTTCATGAATTAGATTTAAATATAGAAACAGTTTTACATGAATTAGAGTACATCACAGGTAAAAGAGTCTCTATAAATAAAGGCTCTTATATAGAGATATCTAATGATGAAGCTATTCAAAGAAATGATATAAAATCTTTAGAACACTCAATGCAAACAAAACTAATAACAGCACAAAATGTAAAAACAGCAGATAATCCACAAATTAATATTAGTAATACATATACATATTATGATTACAACTATAAAAATTCAACATATGCAAATTCAGCACTTGAGGACCAAAATATTCTTAGTGTTAATCTAAGTTGGAATATTTTTGACTTTGGTTCAACAAAAAGTGCATATAACTCAGCTTATAAATCTTTTTTAAGTGCAAAATCAAATTATGAGTATGAAAAAAATAAAGCTAATGTTGATTTAAGACTTGCCATGAAATCTTATGAAATAGCAAAACTTAAAATCAAATCAGCAAATGCAGGTCTTCGTGCTGCAATTAGTACTTATGATGTAACTAAAAATAAATATGAAAATGGTCTTGTAGATAATGTTAGTTTTTTAGAAGCCTTAAGCGATAAATCAGATGCCGAAAGTTCTTTGTATGCTGCAAAGAATAACTTAGAAATTAGTAAAGCTAATTTAATCTACCAAAAAGGGAAAAATGTATGGGAGTATGTAAAATGAAAAATATATTAATGAGTGTTGTACTATTAACAAGTACACTACTGTTTGCAGAAGTTAAAGAAATTCCTGCAACAGCTGTAAAAGTGTTTAAGGTTACGGATAAAAGTGTAACAATAACAAAAAGATATCCAGCTACTATTAAAGCTTTAAAAAGTGTAAATATTATTGCAAGAGTTTCAGGTAATTTAGAAAAGAGATATTTTGAAGAGGGTTCTTTTGTAAAAAAAGGTCAAAATTTATATAAAATTGAGCAAAGAACTTATCAGGCAAATATTGATTCAGCAAAAGCTACTTTAAATGCTGCAAAAGCATCATTAGTAAAAACAACAAGTGATTGGAATAGATATAAAAATCTTTATGAAAAAAAAGCAATTACAGCATCACAAAAAGATGAATACTACTATAACTACCAAAATGCTATTGCAAATGTAGAAAATGCCCAAGCTGCTTTAACAAATGCAAAAATACAATATGAATATACACAAATAAAAGCCCCTATGGATGGCATAGTTTCGTACACACAATTAAATGTTGGAAATTTTGTAAACGCAAATACAACACTTACAACAATTACAGAAGTTGATCCTATATATGCAGAGTTTTCAATACCTCAAACTGATATTGGACAATATTTATCTCAAATTAAATCAGATAATGTAAAGTTTTCTGTTAATTGTCATAACAAATGTCTTGAAGATGGTGTTTTAAAATATGTTTCACCAACTCTTGATTCTTCAAGTGATACTCTACTTTTAAGAGCTCAATTTGATAATAAAAATGGTGAAGTAATCATTGGACAATTTACAAATATAAATATTTCAAATATCCCTATGAAAAATGTAAAAACTATTCCAGAAGAAGCAATTATGCAAAATGGAACTAAAAGTGTAGTTTATGTTGTTGATGAAAATTCAAGTGCAAAAATTCATACAGTTGAACTAACAGGTGAAACTTCAGAAGATGGAGTTATTATAAAAAGTGATTTAAAAGTAGATGACAAAATCATTATTAGTAATATCTCAAAAATAAGACCAAACTCAAAGGTTCAAATAATAGAAGAGGGAAAATAGAATGATTTCTTCATATTTTATAAAAAAACCAGTATTTACATCAGTAATTTCTATTTTAATTTTTCTTGCTGGATTATTGGCAATTAAAAATTTACCAGTGGAGTTATATCCTCAAGTATCACCTCCACAGGTTACTGTATCTACTTCATATCCAGGGGCTAGTGCTCAAACTATAGCTCAAACAGTTGTAGCTCCACTTGAAGAGAATTTAAATGGTGTTACAGATATGATTTATATGGAATCAACAACATCAGATGCGGGAACAGCCACTATAAATATCTATTTTAAAGTTGGAACTGATACACAAGCAGCAAAAGTTAATGTTAATAATAAAGTACAAACAATACTTTCAACTCTTCCTTCAAGTGTACAAAGCCAAGGATTGAATGTAGATGAAAAATCTCCAAGTATTTTAAAAGTATATTCACTAATTTCTCCTGATAATTCAAAAGATACACTATTTTTATCAAACTATGCAAAAAACAATATTGTTGATGAAATCAAGCGTATTGATGGTGTTGGTGGTGTGAGTATTTTTGGTGAAAAAGAGTATGCAATGAGAGTTTGGTTAGACCCTTCAAAACTACTAAACTATGATTTAACAGCAGCTGAAGTAATTACAAAAATTCAAGACCAAAATGAACAATACGCTGCAGGTAAATTTGCTGAAGAACCAACTGCTAGTAAACAGATGTTTACATATACTTTACAAACACCAGACAGATTTGAAAGTGTTGAACAGTTTTCAAATATCATTTTAAAAGCTGATGATACAGGTAGAAAAGTTTTATTAAAAGATGTATCAACAGTTGAATTAGGAGCAGCTTCATATTCAAGTAAAGCCTTATATAACGGGCAAAATGCCATTCCTTTTGGTATTTTTTTACAATCAGGAGCAAATGCACTTAATGTAGCAGAAGCGATTCAAGCAAAAATTGAAGAGCTTGAAAAAAATTTTCCAGCAGGTATTGAATATAGAGTACCTTATGAAACTGTTTCATTTATTGATATATCTATTGATGAAGTGATAAATACTTTTGTTGAAGCGATGATTTTAGTAATGCTTATTATCTATCTTTTTTTACAAAACTGGAGAGCAACACTTATTCCTCTTTTAGCTGTTCCTATTTCAGTTGTTGGGGCATTTGCAGGAATGTATGCTTTTGGATTTACTATAAATCTTCTTACACTGTTTGGATTAGTTCTAGCCATTGGAATTGTTGTTGATGATGCCATTGTTGTAATTGAAAATGTTGAAAAACATATGAGTGATGGAATGAATCCAAAAGATGCAACTATGAAAGCTATGGAAGAGGTTTCAGGAGCATTGGTTGCTATTGTATTGGTTTTATGTGCTGTATTTGTTCCTGTTGCATTTTTAGGTGGACTTACAGGAGTTATGTACCAGCAATTTGCTGTAACTATTGCTATTTCAGTTGTTATATCAGGATTTGTTGCTTTAACTTTAACACCAGCTCTTTGTGCACTTTTATTAAAACCAGTTCACAAAGAACCTATCTTTATCTTTAGATGGTTTAATAAAGCTTTTGATTCTTTAACAAATGCTTATGGAAAAATAGTAAAACTAGTAATCAAATTATCGCTTGTTTTCTTAGTAATTTACGCAGGTCTTGTTTTTGTTACTTACTCTGAGTTTGGAAAAATGAGTAGTGAAATAGTACCAACAGAAGATCAAGGAAATGTAATGATACTTTCAAGTAATCCTTCTGGTTCTTCACTTTCAAGAACTGAAAAACTTGCAGATGAAATTTATCAAACAATTTCAAAAGATCCAAATGTTGAACAAATGATGCAAATTCCAGGTATGGACTTTTCAACTTTTACACAAAGATCAAACGCTATGATTACTTTTGTTGATATGAAAGATTGGAGCGAAAGAACCCAAGATAATCAACAAACGCCATATTTAGCAAATAAATATACAGGTCAGTTAATGCAAACAACAAGTGAGGGTTTTAGTTTTGCAATAGTACCTGGTGTAATTCCAGGTATGTCTTTAACAGGTGGTTTTGATATGTATGTTCAATCAAGAAATAGCACAGATATTAATACACTTAATAATTATGTAAATCAAATAATCAAAAAAGCGAATGAAAACCCAAAACTTTCAGGGGTTAGAACAACACTTGATGTAAATACTCCAAAATATAAAATGGAAGTAGATTATGAAAAAGCATTCTCAAAAGGTGTAAGTACAAGTGATATTTTTACAGCACTAAATGCAACACTATCAAATAAAAATGTAAATGATTTTACTTTAAATGGTAAAAACTATGATGTTATTATTGAAGCATTACAAGAGTATAGAGAAGATCCTAATGGTTTAGATAAAGTATATGTAAGAGGTTCAGATAATGAGCTTTTACCTGTATCATCATTTGTAACTGTTACTAAAACAACAGGTACAGATATTATAAATAGAATGAATATGTTTACATCTGCTAAAATCTCAGGTTCCCCAGCACCAGGAGTTAGCTCAACTGATGCATTAAATGAGATTGAAAAGATTTCAAAAGAGATTTTACCAAGTGATTATTCTGTAGCTTGGACAGGAACTGCTTATCAAGAAAAAGAAGTAGCAAGTGATAGTACTATTGCTTTTATTGCTGGTATTGTTTTCCTTTATTTAATTTTATGTGCATTGTATGAAAGATGGTTATTACCAATTACAATTATCTTTGCTGTTCCTTTTGCAGTTTTTGGTTCTATTGAAGCTACAGTTTTAAGAGGTTTATCAAATGATATCTATTTCCAAGTTGGACTTTTAGTGCTTATTGGACTTAGTGCAAAAAATGCTATTTTGATTGTAGAGTTTGCACTACATAAAAGAAAAGAGGGTTTAAGTATTAAAGAAGCTGCAATAGAAGCTGCAAAACTAAGACTTAGACCTATTATTATGACATCTTTAGCTTTTACTATTGGAGTTGTTCCTTTAGCAATATCTTCAGGTGCGGGAGCTGCAAGTAGACACTCTATTGGTACAGGAGTTATTGGTGGTATGTTAGCTGCAACTATTATAGCTATTGTGTTTATTCCTATGTTTTATTATGTAGTTGAAACTCTTACAAATAGTGATAAAAAATTAGCTAAAAAGGCTTTAGAAGAGAAATAAAAATGGTAAAAAAAGAGTTAGCAAAAAAGATTCTTGTTATGATAGATTATAGGATATCCAAATTTTGATATATTTTCATCTTTTTGGCTTAAAAGTTATTTAGCAGCACTACCCTTTGCTTTAGTTTTTTCTCCTATTATGACATTACTTATAAAGCCTAGAATAGAAAAGTTTTTAGCATAAAATAGAGCAAAATAAAAATTGGACTAACAGCTTTTTAAAATTGAGATATTATTCAAATAAGCTTCTTTAGTCTAATTGATATTTTATAACTAGTTAAAAACTATGATACTTTTATGATACTATTTATGGATATAATAAACAATTTTAAAAAAAAGTCAGAGTTTTGATAACAAAAATATTTAATAAAATTAGAAAAAACAACCATAATAAAACTATATTAGTAATTGATGATTCCATTGTTATTAGAGAGCAGCTTAAAGATATTTTTGAAATGGAAACTTATAGTGTACTTACAAGTTCCAATTTAAACACAGCACTTGAGCAAATACAAAATAATAATATTGATTTAATTATTTTAGATGTAGAACTAAAAGATGAAAATGGAATAGATTTTTTAAAGAAAAACTACGAATATATTATTAAAAACTTAAAAATCCCAGTTATTATGATATCAAGCACAATTAATACAGCTATTATAAAAAGAAGTATACAAGTTGGTGCTGTTGATACTATCTCAAAGCCATATATTGAAGAAGAGATTATTCTAAAGGTAAATTTATGGATAGATTACAAAAGAAAACAAAATCAAATAAAACAAACTACAAAACTTTTAAGAGAGTATGAAAGTACTGTAAATGAAAGTTTTATCGTCTCTAAAACAAATGCAAAAGGTGTAATAACATATGTAAATGAGGAGTTTTGTAGATTATCAGGTTATTCAAAAGAGGAGTTAATAGGCAAAAGCCACAGTATTGTAAGACATCCCGATACAAAAAAAGAGCTATTTGAAGAGATGTGGCATACTATAAAATTTTTGAAAAAGCCTTGGAAAGGTATTCTTAAAAACAGGAAAAAAGATGGTTCTTTTTATTGGATTGACTCTTTTATAAAACCAATATTAAACTCAAAAGGTGAAATAACAGAATATCTAGGAATAAAAAACGATATTACAGAACAAGAAAATGCAAAAGAGTATTTTAAGACAAAATTTGAGGGTTCAATAAAAAACTTAAATCGCTCCATTACCTTATCAAATGAGTATGAAAAAGCGATAAATGTAAGTAATATTGTATCAAGAACTGATTTAAATGGAACAATAACTTATGTAAATGATACTTTTTGTGAAATCTCAGGTTATGAAAAAAGTGAGTTAATTGGAAAAAATCATAACATAATCAGGCACCCAGATACTCCAAAAGAGATTTTTAGAGATATGTGGAAAACAATAAAAAGTGGTAAAGTTTTTAAAGCGATTTTAAAAAATAAAAGTAAAAACAAAGGGGCTTATTGGATAGATACTACAATAGTGCCTATTCGTGATGAGACAGGTAAGATTGTCGAATATATGGGTATAAGAAAAGATGTAAGTGAACTTTTTGATTTACATAAAGAGATGGAAGAGACTCAAAAAGAGATTATTTATAAAATGGGTGAGATTGGTGAGTCTAGGAGTAAAGAGACAGGAAATCATGTAAAAAGAGTTGCTGAGTATTCAAGACTTTTTGCTTTTTATTATGGCTTGGCAAAAGATGAAATTGATACTCTTTTTACAGCTTCACCTATGCATGATATTGGAAAAGTAGGAATTCCTGATTCTATTCTTAAAAAACCTGGAAAGCTTACAGATGAAGAGTTTCAAGTTATGAAAACTCATGCTATGATTGGTTACAATATTTTAAAAACTTCACAAAGAAAAGTACTACAAGCAGCTGCAATTGTATCAAAAGAGCACCATGAAAAATGGAATGGAAAAGGTTATCCTGAGGCAAAAAGAGGGGAAGAGATTCATATTTATGGACGAATTACAGCACTTGCTGATGTTTTTGATGCATTAGGTTCAAAAAGATGTTATAAAGAAGCTTGGAGTGATGAGGATATTTATGATTTAATCAAAAAAGAGAGGGGTGAGCATTTTGATCCAAAGCTTGTTGATATATTTTTTAAACATAAAACTAAGTTTTTAAAAATTAGAGATAAGTATCAAGATTAAATTCTACTATGCCCATGTTAAAGGTAAATACTATTAGTAAGCCTTATCTTTTTTTAAATATTTTACGATATAATCAACATACTTTATAAAAATTTTGGAATGTAAATAATGACCGTAAAAATAGACCTACCAAACAATATTTCATATAATATTATTATTGATAAATTAGAAGAGTTGACTTTTGATAGAAAAGTTGTAATTGTGACTAATCCTACTGTTGCTGGATTTCATTTAGAGTATTTAAAAACAAAAATAAAAGCATCAAATCTATCAATCGTAACAGTGCCTGATGGTGAAGAGTATAAAAATATGCAAACTGTTGATATGATACTTGAACACTGTTTTGAAAATAGATTAAATAGAAAATCTCTACTTATCGCTTTTGGTGGTGGAGTTATTGGTGATATGACAGGTTTTTGTGCCTCTATTTACCAAAGAGGAATTGATTTTATTCAAATTCCTACAACATTACTTTCTCAAGTTGATGCAAGTGTTGGTGGTAAAACAGGAGTTAATAATAAATTTGGAAAAAATTTAGTTGGAGCTTTTCATCAGCCAAAAGCTGTTTATATTGATCCATATTTTTTAACAACTTTGCCAAAAAGAGAGTTAGGTGCTGGAATTGCTGAGATAGTTAAAATGGCTGTTACTTTCAACAAAGAGTTTTTTACTTGGTTAGAACAAAATGATTTAAATGATAGTGAAAATGTAAAAGTTGCTATTAAAAAATCAGTTGAAACAAAAGCTTGGGTTGTATCTCAAGATGAAAAAGAGCATGGAATTAGAGCTGCACTTAATTATGGGCATACTTTTGGACATGTAATAGAAAATGAAACAAACTATGATACTTATTTACATGGTGAGGCTGTTGGTATTGGTATGTGTATGGCAAATGAAGTTTCAGTAAAACTTGGAATTATGACAAAAGATGAAGCTTTGAGAGTAAAAAATTTATTGGAAAAATATGATATTCCTACAACTTATAAAATAAAAGATGTTGAAGATTTTTATGAGCATTTTTTCTTAGATAAAAAATCACTGGACAACAAGATTAAGTTTATTCTTCCTATTGGAATAGGTGATTGTAAAATCACTGACGAAGTCTCAAAAGAAGATGTTGTTTCTGTTTTAAAAGGATTTTAATTGAAAAGAGTGTTGTTTTTAGTTTTTCTTAGTTTTATACTTAATGCAAGTGCCGAAGATACATTAAGTGGTAAAGCTACAATACAAAAAATAGTTGAAGAGAATAAACTAGCTCAAGAGATTAAAGATGTTCCAAAAGAGGAAGCCTCAACGTTAGTAGTATTAGAACCAACTCCTGAAATACAAAATAGAATAAATAGCTACAAAGAGCAAATTAAGGCTATTGATGAAAAACTTGAAGATAATATTTTATTAAAAAGATATTCAAACTATATAGCTTATAGAAATATTTCAAAAGATTTACATGATTTAAAAAATGAACTTTTAGAAGTAAATAAAAAAAATAGAGATTTAGTTTATAAAGTTGAAAATAAGATTAGAATCAAAAACAATGAGTTAGAGTTAATATCAGAGTATAAAGACTCTCCAATTGGAAAACTAATAAATCCTCCTGAAATAGAAAAATATGAAGAGATTACAAATCCATTTGGAATAATAAATGCTTTATCATATAAACAAAAACTTAAAGACCATAGAAATGAGTTTGATAAGATTATAAAAGAGGTTTCAACTCTTGTAGGACTTCTTGATAAAAAGATTTTATTATATTTGGATTTATATAATTTAGACCCCCAAATTGCCTATGAAGATGAGATTAGTTTCTTAGATAATGAGAAAAAAGATTTCAATATGGTTTTAGAGATTGTTTCAACTACAAGTGAAGTTTATACAAGAAAAATTGAGCAAGTTATTTTAGAAACAGATAATCAAATAACAGAACAAATCACAAAAACTCTTGTGCTTGTTTTTATTATTGGTATTGTTTTTGTAATTGCTTTTTTAATAAAACTTACACTTAAAAAATATTTTTCACAAAATGAAAACTTCTATATGGCAAATAAGGTTATCAATTTTATATTGGTATTTTTAGTTGTTATGATTGTACTTTTTTCATATATTGATAATGTCTCTTATGTTATTACAATCTTAGGGTTTGCATCAGCTGGTATTGCTATTGCCCTAAAAGATTGGTTTATGTCTTTATTTGGGTGGATGGTTATTGTAACATCAGGTTCTATTCAAGTTGGAGATAGAATAAAAGTTACAAGAAATGGTTTAGAAGTTGTTGGGGATGTTCTTGATATTTCTTTATTTAAAATCACAATTAGAGAAGATATTACTTATACTTCATACAAAGTAAATAGAAGAACAGGAAGAATTTTCTTTATTCCAAATAACTATGTTTTCTCTGAAATGATTGCAAACTATACTCACTCAGGACTTAGAACTGTTTGGGATGGTATTGATATTACTATTACTTTTGATTCAAACTATAAAAAAGCTCAGCATATTGCAAAAGAGATTTTAAAGCACTACTCAAAAGGTTACACAGATATTACTAGAAAACAGTTATCTAAAATGAGAAATAAATATGCACTAAGAGCAACAGGTGTTGAGCCTAGAGTATTTACTTTTGTAGAAGAGCAGGGTATTGTAATATCTTGTTGGTATCTTACAAACTCTTATGCAGCACTTGTTTTAAGAAGTACTATGAGTCCTGAGATTTTGGATGCATTTATGAAAGAGGATGATATTCATATTGCTTATCCTACTCAACAAATTAATATTAATAAAACTGAAAATGCATATGGACCTTCAAGAAAAAGAGAAGTTCCAAAAGATATTGAAGATGAAATTATAAAAAGATAGGCTAAGGATTAGAGATTAATGCAGTTTTTGACAAATAAACCAAAAGTCTATTTTAAAACTTTTGGATGTAGAACAAATGTTTTTGATACTCAAGTAATGATGAGTAATTTAAAAGATTTCGAAATTACACAAGATGAAAAAGAAGCAAATGTAGTTGTAATAAACTCTTGTACTGTTACAAATAGTGCTGATAGTACAGCACGTGGTTATATAAACTCTTTAAATAAACTAGCAAATAAACCAAGAGTAGTTTTTACAGGTTGTGGAGTTTGGACAAAGGGTGAAAATCTTTTCAAAGAGGAAAAAGTAGATTCACTTTTTGGACATAGTGAAAAAGAGAATATAAATGAACTTCTAAAAAATGAAGAGAGATTTTTTCAAGCAGGTGACTTAGATCATATTGATGAAACAATAGTTGAAGAGTTTGTTGGTAAAAGTAGGGCATTTATAAAAATACAAGAGGGTTGTGACTTTAGATGTTCATATTGCATTATTCCTTAGGTAAGAGGAGATGCAAGAAGTTATAAAGAAGATAAAATCTTAGAACAGATTACAAAACTAGCATCAAATGGTTTTGGAGAGTTTATTTTAACAGGAACAAATGTAGGCTCTTATGGTAAGAAAAAACATACCTCCCTAGCAAAACTTCTTAAAAAAATATCACTTATAAAAGGTGTTAGACGTATAAGAATGGGAAGTATTGAACCTATTCAAATAGATGATGAGTTTAAAGAGATAATCAATGAACCTTTTATGGCAAAACATCTTCATATTGCACTTCAACACACATCTAAAAAAATGCTTGAGATTATGAATAGAAGAAATAAAGTATTAAGTGACTTAGAACTCTTTGAATTTCTAAGAGATAATGGTTATGCTTTAGGAACAGATTTTATAGTTGGACATCCAGGTGAAAGTGATGAGCTTTGGAAAGAGGCTATGGAAAATTTACATAAATTTCCTTTAACTCATGTTCATGCCTTTACCTACTCAAAAAGAGATGGAACTCCAAGTGCTACAATGGGTGAGCAAGTTCGTGGTGATATTGCGAAATTAAGATACAATGAATTAACAAAAATTATTGAAAATAAAAATTATGAGTTTAGAAAAAACAATAAAAATACCTTAGAGATTTTAATAGAGCAAGAAAAAAATGGAAAGTATATAGGTTTTGACCAATATTTTAATCAAATAGAGCTTGAGAGTAGTGCTGATTTACTTGGTGATTGGATATTTTTAGATAATTACGAAACTAAGGTAAATGGAAATGTTGCAAAATTTTAATAACAACAATAAAAATAAAGAAAAAACACTAAAACTAATGGTAATGTCAGGAATAGCACTAATAGTGCTATTTTTTTATACAATGTACAAAAGTTCCACATATTTGGATACTAGTAACTATAGTTTTGGATTAATCTTTATTGTTATATTGATTTTATTTGCTATTTTTGCCAGAGTTTATAAACATAAAATTCAAGCATTTATTGACAAAAATGGAGTTAAAAACTCTATGTTTCAAGAAGAGTTAGAGAATTCAAAACAATCCTCTAATAATTATGTAGAAGATGAAAACTCTCATATTGAAGTTGTAAAACCAAATACAACTTTTAGTGATGTTGCTGGTATTTCATCTGTAAAAGGTGAACTTGAAGAGATAGTTGAGTTCTTAAATAATCCAAAAAAATATTATGATTATGGAATAAAACTTCCACGTGGTGTTTTACTTTATGGACCTCCAGGTGTTGGTAAAACTTTGATGGCAAGAGCCGTTGCTGGTGAAGCAAATGTTCCATTTTTTTATCAAAGTGGTGCAAGTTTTGTTCAAATATATGTGGGAATGGGAGCTAAAAGAGTTAGAGAACTTTTTGCAAAAGCAAAAGCAAATGCTCCAGCTATCATATTTATAGATGAAATAGATGCTATTGGAAAAGCTAGAAGTGGAAAATCAAATGATGAAAGAGAAGCAACACTAAATGAACTTTTAACTCAAATGGATGGATTTGAGGGTGATAATGGAGTGATTGTAATTGCAGCCACTAATAAAATAGAAGTACTAGATGATGCACTTCTTAGAGCTGGAAGATTTGATAGACGTGTAAAACTAAGTCTACCAAACATCAATGATAGAAAACTTATTTTAGAGTTATATTTAAAATCAATCAAACATAATCTTGATACACAAAAACTAGCGACTAATCTTTCAGGTTTTTCATCAGCTTCAATATCAACTCTTATAAATGAAGCAATGCTTTATATGATTAAATGTAATGAAAAAGTTTTAGAAGAGAGTCATATTGAAATTGCAAAAGATAAATTAGAGTTTGGAAAAAAAGAGAACTATATTTTATCAAGTGATGAAAAAGAGATATTAGCTATTTATCAAGCATCAAAAGCCTATATTACAAGACAAAAAGTTTCACTATTTGATGAAAATAGTTCAAATATAAAAACTCTTTTTCCCTCAAAAGGTGATTTGAAAAAAGAGCTTAGAAAATATTTGGCTGGTATTATTGGGGTTGAAGTTTTAAAAGATGAGCAGTATGCTATTTTTGAAGAGGATTTAAAAAAAGCTGATGACTTAGCAAAAGATATGGTAGAAAAATATGCCATGTCAAAGGACTACAAAGAGCTTATTGAGCAAACAAAAATAGAGTTAAAAACACAATTTGATGCAAACTTTGATGAGATAAAAAGACTTACAAAAATAATGATTGAAAAAGAGGTTATATTAGAAAATGATTTCTAAATATTTTTCAGGTTTTTCACTAAAAAATGAAAAAGAGATTTTTTCAGAATATTTAGTGGAAAATGATTTTACAGTTTCAGGTTTCTCTTATGGTGCAATTAAAGCTTTTGAAGAGCTTTTGGAAACAGATGAAAGAGTTGATTTATTACAACTCTTCTCACCAGCTTTTTTTCAAACTCAAAGTGAAAAGTTTATTAGAATGCAATTGATGTTTTTTAAAAAGGACTCAAAAATGTATTGTGAAAATTTCTTAAAAAATATATCTGCACCTTCAAACTTTGATATGAGTGGTTACTTTAAAGAGGGTAGTTTTGAAGAGCTTCAAACTCTTTTGACTTATAAATGGAGTGAGGAGAAGTTAAATAAACTTTTAAAAAAAGGTGTTAAAATAGAGGTTTATTTAGGAAGTGATGATAAAATAATTGATTCACAAAAAGCAGCAAACTTTTTCAAAGAGTTTGCAACAGTATATTTTATAAAAAATAGTGGACATATTTTAAAAGGATGATAATGAAAGCAAAAATTGTCCTCGTCGCTTCGCTCCTGCGAGATAAATCGCAAGCGATGTATGGAATTAATAATAAAGGAATTTTATGAAAATAAAAATTGGAATTGTGACAGCAAGTGATAGAGCAAGTAAAGGTATTTATGAGGATTTATCAGGACAAGCTATTATTGATACTATGAATGAGTATTTAACAAGTGAGTGGGAGAGTGTTTATAGATGTATTGAAGATAATCAAGAGACTATTGAAAATACTTTAAAAGATTTAGTAGATAATGAAGGGTGCTGTTTAGTAGTTACTACAGGAGGAACAGGTCCTGCTAAAAGAGATGTAACACCTGAAGCTACTGAAAATGTATGTGATAGAATGATGCCAGGTTTTGGTGAACTTATGCGTGCTGAATCACTAAAATTTGTACCAACAGCAATTCTTTCAAGACAAACAGCAGGTCTTAGAGGAAGCTCACTAATAGTAAACTTACCTGGAAAACCAAAATCAATTAGAGAGTGTTTAGATGCTGTTTTCCCAGCGATTCCTTATTGTATAGATTTAATGGAAGGGCCATTTTTAGAGTGTAATGAAGAGGTAATAAAACCATTTAGACCAAAGAAAAAATAGATAAATAAAAAAGGATTAGTTTTGAAACAGATATTATTGACAACAGTTTTTTCCTTAATCCTTTTTTTCTTATTGAATAACTATTTCAATACCCAACACTCAACACTACTTTCAATAATCTTTTTTCTAGTAGTTTTATGGTCAAATGAGGCCTTACCTTTGGGAGTGGTTTCTTTATTGCCAATAATTTTATTTCCTAGTTTTGATATATTAAGTACAAATGCTACTGCATCAAACTACTCTAACTCAATAATTTTTCTTTTTTTAGGTGGTTTTATGATAGCTATTGCCACACAAAAAATAGAGTTACATAAATATATTTCAAATAAATTATTGACCTTTTTCCCAAATACAGTAAGAGGAATAGTCTTTTCTTTAGCTATAACTTCAGCTTTTTTAAGCTCACTTATCTCAAATACTACAACAGCACTTTTACTTATACCAATAGCTATATATTTAAGTGATGAAATAAATATAAAGTTTAGATTTGTACTTGCTATTGCTTATGGTGCTAGTATTGGAGGTATAATTACACCAATTGGAACACCACCAAACTTAATACTCTTGGGTTTTATGGAACAGCATAATTTAGAAGCTATTCCATTTTTAAAATGGATAGTTTTAACGCTTCCTTTAGCTATAGTTATGTTGATAGTTATACCTTATGTTTTATCAATTGGTGTAAAAAATATTAAAATCAATGCAAATTTAGAAGATATGAAACCTTTAAATTCTATACAAAAAAGATTAGTTTATATTTTATCTTCATTGATTGTTTTATTATTTGTAAACTCTAAAATAGAGCCTTATTATAATGGTTTAGGTTTAGATGAAAGAGGAATACTTTTAGGATATGGATTATTGATGTTTATGCCCAAAATTGGTTTTATAACATGGGAAGATGCTAAAAAAATACCTTATGAGATTATATTTTTATTTGGTGCTGGTTTTTCAATTGCAATGGCATTTTCTAAAACAGGTTTAGCTGATGTTATTGCTAATCAGCTTTTAACTCTTACAAATTTACCTATTATATTACTTATAATTTTGATAGCTTCATTAGTTACTTTTACTACAGAAATCACTTCAAACACAGCACTTGTATCTGTTGTTTTACCAATAATATATTCACTTGGAACAGCTTCCAATATTGATTTAACCTTGATTTTATTTGTTGCAACAATTTGTGCTTCTTATGCTTTCATGCTTCCAATTGCAACTCCACCTAATGCAATTGCCATGAGTAGTGGAGCTGTAAAAGTTAAAGATATGGCAAAGTTTGGTTTTCTATTTAATCTATTAGGAATTTTATCTATTACCTCAATAGCACTAATCTATTGGCAGTTTTTTATTTATATTATTTATATTTTACAGGAACTCTAAACTCTATATCAAACTCATCATTTGGGTCTAGATAATTGTTTTTATAGTATAAAACATGCGCTGAACTATTTAGTGCTTC
>CBFIGT010000020.1:27329-27560 GCA_965662175.1 Arcobacter sp.
TTTGTTGCAACAATTTGTGCTTCTTATGCTTTTATGTTGCCAATAGCAACTCCACCAAATGCAATAGCCATGGCAAGTGGTTCTGTAAAAGTAAAAGATATGGCGAAGTTTGGATTTATATTTAATATTATAGGTATTTTATCTATTACTTTAATTTCATTAATTTATTGGAGTTATTTTTTATGATTTTACATAAATTAAACAATATAAAGATATTATACGAAAATTAGG
>CBFIGT010000021.1:0-26602 GCA_965662175.1 Arcobacter sp.
TTTTTCTCATTCTTCTCTCCACTTTAACTAATTTTAACATAGTATTTTTCTATGTCCTATTTAGTGTAGCCAGATCATTGGAATAAAATTTTGAGTTGTTAAATTTGACAATAGTTCTTTTAATAATATCTTTTTATTTGATTCACTAATTGAGTTTGCAAAAAGATTTTGGGATAGTTCATTTATTCTTTCAAGAGCTTTTTCATAAAGTTGTTCAATCTCATCTTCATTAGAACTACAACCAATAGTTTCAACTACTTTATATCCTCTATTTGTTCTATCTAATATTTGAACACTAATACTTCCACTAGCATTTTTCTTTTTTCTAACTCTTAAATTCATAAAGAAATTTTAACTAATTTACACTTGGGACACACAATTAGCACTTAAATTCTCTCTACAAAGCCCTTAGATAAGGGATTGTTGTTTTTTAATTGATGATTTTTTGAGTTATCGCGGAAGTCAGGAAGAGAATAAAGAGAAAATTGATTAAAATTTTTCTCTAAACTCTTTACATGTAATAAATGTAGATGAAAAGTTTGATATTAAGCTTTCAAGTTTACTTTCACAATTTTTAAGTCCATGATAATGTATGAAGTGTTCTAAAGGTTTTAAATCAAGTTTTTCTTGATGTTCATCCAACTCTCTTGGATGTAAGTAGATAAAAGTTGGTGTACCTTCTTTGTTTTTTTTATGCATAAAATATTTAGTAAACCATGCTGGAAAAAATCTAAGATAAAATCCTCCACTAAAACCTACTCTTTTATTTGCAAATTCTATAACAGGAACTGGAATTTCTAGTATATCAATTGTTTTATTTCTAATTATAGGAAAGTTAGCCTTAGTTTGAAAGCCAGGAATTCCATAAAGATAAGTATAGGCAGGATAAACAGAAGAAGAGTATGTTATTTCTTGTTCTTTTAATACATCATAATACCATTCTAAATTTTCTTTTTTAACTGACCATGATGGCGCTCTATATCCAACAACTTTTTCACCTATTATATCTTCTAAATTAGAGCATGATATTTTTAAATCTTCTCTAAATTCATCTTCACTCATTGTATAAACAAGTTTATGTAAATGACTATGTGATGCAATTTCATGTCCCGCATTATATAATTTTTTAACAATATGAGGTTTGTTTTTAGCAATATCTCCTACAATAAAACAAGTAGATTTAACATTATATTTTGCACATAAATCAATTGTTTTGTCTATAGTATAGTCTAAATTTGTTTTCGTATTATGAAATTTACTTAAATCAACATCATAATTTGAATGGTACCACTCTTCTATATCAAAAGTTAAAAAATTATTAATATTTTTCATTATATCTCCATATTATATTACATCAAAATCTGATAAATTAGATTCCCATTTTTGTAAATCAAAAATCTTATCATCGAATACATTTTCTTCTAAAGCTAAGCCTATAAAGTTAATATTTTTAGGTTCATATTTAAGTGGTACCTTAATCAAATTTATAGGTGAATAGGAAATATTTCCTATATACATAATAGTGTCTATCTCTTTTTTATGTTTTTTATAAATATAGTTTACACTTGACTCAATATTTTTTTTGCTAAGAGGTTGTACATCAATCAAGTAAGCAACTTTAGTATTCTCAAAATCTTCAATTTTATAAAAAAATTTAAAATCATTAATTTCAATTATTTTATGGCTAGAGGAGTATCTTTGTTTAATAAAAGATAAGTCGAAAACTTTTTTTATATCTTTTTTTTCATATACATCTTTTGTAAAATAAGAGAGGAACTTACTACAAATAAAAGATGAATATAATTTTGTAAGAGGAGACAAAAAACTTAGTTCTTTTTTTAATTTTCCTATATTAACAGGTAAAACAAAAAAGTTTAATCTACCAATATCTTTATACTCTAGCACTTTTTTAAATATGGGATAACTATTATCATTAGGATAAGCAAATAAAAATGATATATTTTCAGCTTTACAAATTTCATTAAGTGTTATTGACATCATAACAAAATGTTTTAAAGATCTAAACTCTTTTTTTATCATAACATCAACAAAAAGTCCCATCTCATAAATCTTTTCAAAATAGTTATATTTATAGGGAATTACAGTTTTAATACCTACAATAATATCTTCTTCTTTTATAAAGCAGTGATATGAATATCCCTTATAACTATTTAAAAATTGTCTATCAAACTCTTTTACATCTTTATGTTTATTAAAAACATCAAAAAAAAGTTGACATATTTGTTCTTTTTCAACTACAGTTAACTCTGTAGTTTTTTTTAAAATATAATCTATGTTAAATCCTTTTAAAAAATAGCTCCACCTGAAATAGGTATATTTGCACCTGTAATATAATTTGAGTCTTTTGATAAAAGAAGTTTAATTATTGGCGTGACATCATTAACATTTGCATTTCTTTTCTTAGGATTATTATAAGCTGATAATTCAACTAATTTCTCATTAATATCTGAAAGAAATTTAGTTTCAATCATTGATGGAGATACTGCATTGATATTTATATTCTTATCTGCATATTCACTAGCTAAAGATTTTACTAATCCTAATAATGCATATTTAACTGTAGTATAGTGTACTAAGTTTTTTGGAGGTACATTTAGTGTTACGCTTGATAAAACAACAACTATATTTCCCTCTTTTTTTTCTTTAATTAATTTTGGTATAAATTTATTTAAAATATTTACAAAAGCTTTTAGACTAATATTTATATCTTTTTCAAAATCACTCCAAGATATATCTTTAAATCTAAGAGTTGAAAATTTTGAAGCAGCAAAATTAACTATTTTATTAGGAGTTCCATATTTTGATTCAATTTCATTTAACAAATTATTAACATCTACATCATTTGATAGGTCTGCTTTAATAGTAATAATTTTCTTATTTAAACTTTTAGCTAGCTCTAAAATATTTTTATCACAGCTATTATAATGTGCAATAATTAAACTATCATTCTCAATATTTTTAATTAAATCTAAGCCTAAATCAGAAGAAGCACCTATTAATAAAATAATATCATTATTCATCCATAACTCCAACTTTAATTTTTGCCTTAGATACTTTTTGATTTTTTTGATTTTCAATACTTGCTTTTATTTCTATTTGCTTATATGCACTATTAATATATGACACTTTTCCACTTATTTTTAAATTGTCATCTACAAAAACAGGTTTAGAAAATTGTATATCAATACCTTGTAAAATACAATATTTTCCAGGTAAATAAACACCTACTAAAGTAGAGTAAAATGATGCAGTTAGCATTCCATATACTACAGTAGAATCAAAACCTTTTTCTTTTGCATAAGAAACATCAATATGTAAAGGGTTAGTATCATTTGATATCTTTAAAAAATTTTCCATCATATTTGATGTAATTACAACTTCAAAAGATTCACTTAATCCTTCAGCTATATCTTCAAATTTGTATTGATTCATTACTGTTTTTCTATTTTTTCTAATATTAAACTATTCATTTCACCTACATCTTTTAGGTTTAATAATTCAGGTAAAGAGAACTTTATTTTAAACTCTTTTTCTATAGCACTAACTAGATTTATATGATTTAAAGAATCCCAATCTTCAATTGTATCAGAGTTTGTATTATCATTTATTATTAAATCTTCATCATCAAAAATATCTCTAAATATTTCCTGTACATTATTAAATATCATCTCTTTTGTCATTAGTTAACCTTTATAAATTTATTTTTATTTTCATAATTAGATATGTCTAATTTCCATATACTATTATCTTCATCTTTCTTTACTAGTTCAAAACCAAATTTTGAGTAGAGATCTTCAACCATTCCATTCTTATTACTTTTATAGTAATATCCTCTAATTTCATTTATGTTTCTTTCTTTACATCTTTTAACTAGTTCATCCAACATTGCAAATTCCATATCTCTTTTTAAAACTCTACAGCTCATAAGCCATAAATCAATATGTGCAATATTATCAATTATTGATGCAATTGAAATTGCTATTAAACCATTGTCTCCAAACTTATCTGTTAATTTTCCATATATTTTAATAAAACTATCATTTAATAAAACCTCTTCCATTTCAGCAGATGTATACCTTTTTGTAGTTAGATTAAATTGATTTGTTTTATTTGTAAGTTGAGTAATTCTTTCTAAATAAATTGTGTTAAAATCATTAATCTCTGCACTCATGTTTAATGAAATTAGAAAATCATCATAAGATTTAAAGTTTGATTCTTCTTCAACTCTTTTTTTGTTATCTTCATAATATTTGTTTCTATTTATGTCATCATTTGATAGTGAAATAATTTCAAAATAAGCTTCTTTATCAATGTAGTCAATAAAATCAATAACATTATTACCTACATTTGGAACACTTACTGATTTAACTTGAGAAGAAACAATTTCTCTTTCAACGGGATTATCATCAATAAATACTAAACTATCTATACCTATATTTATCTCTTTTGCAATTTCAACAATATTATGATGTTTTGGTTCCCAATTAGCTTTAAAGGAAGTAAAATCATCAAATTTCAATATTGTATCTGGGTGTTCAAAACCCTCTTTTGCATTTTTGAAATCATTTTTTGAACAAACACTAAGAATGATTCCTCTATCTTTTAGCTCTTTTACATATTTCTGAAATTGAGTGTAGGTTTCTGAGATAGCAGTTTCGCTACCAATTGATATACCAGATAAGCCATCATCACCTATTACTCCACCCCAGCATGTATTATCTAAATCTAAAACCAAGCATTTTTTTGTTTTACCAAAAACTGCACCTATTATTTTAGATATATTTTGGGCTAAGTGAGGAATTGCATTGTAACTTATTGCATATTTAGATGTATGCCATAAGGACTTATCAAACCAATTTATTAAACCCATACTTGCTGATAAATAGTTAATATCATTTATATATAAATTTTTGATTTCATTTGCTGCTTTTGCAAATTCTAAATTTATTTTATTAATAAAATTTGTTTTTCCATGAATATCATAAAAATCTAAATTACCTAAACTTCTGTTAAGTGGCAAATCAAAATTATTTTGAATAATACTACACTCATATTTTGCTAAAGAGTCCCATATACTTTTAAATTTATTATATAAAGAGGCTAGTTTATTTTCAATGATATTTGCATCATCATTAAAATTAGGATATTCCAAAATATTTAAGTTTGTTGTGTGAATATATATTATATCGGGTGCAAACTTTTTCAAGATTTCATTATCAAAAACTGAGTCTTCATAATATTTATTAAATTCAGACTCATAAAACTCTGTTTCAATTCCAAGATTTAAAAGAAATAGTTCTAAAATATTCTTTATTTCAGATGTAGTTGAACCACCTAAAATTGCAACTTTTTTTTTCATAAAATTACTTTTTGTATTTAAAAGTTCTTTCTTTAAACTTTTCTTCTTTCTTAATATAAACTCTACATCTAAGGGGTAACTTAAAGCTTTTAACATGATCTAACATCCTTTCAAAAAAATGATTATAGCAAATTTATTATAATAACTTATTTAGTTTTTAACTCTTTATAGTTTATTTTTTGTAATACAATTGTGGCTGTTCCCCATAAAGAAGATGGTACCACTTGTAATATATGCATAACTATAGCAGTTGCGAGTGCTTCTTCTTTTGAAATACCATAATAACCTAATGCTAATACCATAGCAGCATGATAAGTACCTATTCCACCAGGATTTAGTGGTATTATAAATCCAATTGATGTTATTGTAAAGATAATAAAAAGTTGTGTAAATGTAAAGTGAAAATCCATGCCATAATAAAAAAGTAACCAAAGACTTATAAGATTTACAAAATAAATTATAAAGGTTAAAATTATAATATAAATTATTGATTTTAAATTTAATCTTGATGAAAAAAGATAGTGTAATTTAAAAAGTGTATTTTTTATTTTTTTATTAGGAAAGTTCCAAAAGAGCTTATAAAAATATTTATTTTTACTTTTTAAAAGATAAAGAAAAGTTAAAAATCCTATAAATGACACAATAGCTATGTTTTGCCAAAAAAGTGTTTTTGACTCTAAAAATGTAACTATTAAAAACATTGATATTAAAACTAAAAAATCAAAAAATCTTTCGATGATTAGATAAACTAAACTTTTTTTTAGTTTTAAGTTTGACCTTATTTTAAGATAAAAAATTCTAGAGAACTCACCTAATCTTGCAGGTAAAATAGTGTTAAATAAAGCTGTAACCATACAAGCATTGAATGAGTCCATCCAATTATTATAGTATTTTGAAATATACTGCCATCTAAATGCTAATACAGCCACTTGGAAAAAAATAGTAAAAACAATAAACAGAAGTAAATAAATTGAAACTTTTTGAATGGTTTGTAACAATATAACAAAATCTACATTATTAAATATAAACCAAACAATAAAGATTAATATTGATAACTTAAGAAGGAAAATTAACTCTTTCATTAATTAATTTTCTGCTTTTATTGATAGCTGGTTATTTTCGTTATTATTAAATATGAAATTAACTTTTTCTCTATCTTCATCACTTAATACAATATTAACAAGTGCTTTTGTTCCTGATTGTATTAAATTATCTTTATTTGGTACTTCAAACTCAACAATAATTCTTCCAAACTCAGGGTCCATTACTGGAATAACCTTTTTAACAGGGACTTCCATAATAACAGCAGGTGTAGTTAAAAATGTTATAGTAACAACTTTATTTTTCTTAACAAAAGGAAGTAATCCAGGCGCTAATCCGGCTTTAACTTTTATTCTTGAAATGTCAACTATACTTCCAATATTTTCACCTTCACTTAGGATTTTCCCCTCATATACATCTAATTTTGAAATATAACCTGAAATAATAGCTTTTACCAAAGTATTTTCTAGCCTATCTTGTAATTTGAAAAGCTCAACTCTTTTTTCAGAAATATTTTGTTCTTTCTCATAATAAACTGTTCTTGATGAATTTTCTGATTCATTTTTTCTATATAAAGCATTTGCATATTCATTTTTTGCTTCATTAAATTTTTCTTCTGAAGTATAACCTTGAGCGTAAAGTTTTGCTACTTTTTCTAAATTCATTCTTGCTAAATGAATGATAGTAGGATTAGTACCTCCTCCACCATAATTTTTGTATCTATATAAATTTTTTTCTGAAACTTCAATCTCTTTTTCTAGTTGTGCAATCTGTTTTTGAATAACTTTTTCATCAATAGAGAAAATTACATCATTTTTATTTACAAAACTACCAACATTGTTTTTTATCTCACTAACTTTTCCATTAATTGAAGTTATTGTTTGAGATTTATATGGGTATGATGTACCTTCAAGCTCTATACTTAACTTTTTATCTTTTTTTTGAATTTGTCTTTCTTCAGGTTTTTGTGCACAACCTAAAAATACTAAACTTAGTATCAATGTAGAAAAAATAATTTTAGTCATATTTCCCTCTTTCTTATTTTATGGTAGTTTTTGTAATTTTATATCTGTAACCAAAGGTACATAACCTCGATTAATTGCTAGATTTTTAATCTTATCAATTGTGTGATTATCTTCAATATACCAATAATCGACACTATAACATTTTATAGATTCTTTTATATTAAATCTATGCGCCTCTTCATGTAAAAAATAGCTGTTTGTTTCAAAATTATGAGTTGAAATTGTTGACTCTAATAAAACAGAATCAACATTTAACTCATTAATTATTTCAAAACCTCTATTTATCATAATTTTTAAATCCGGATATAGGATTTTAATTTTATTAATTAACTTAATTATATTATTTTTAGATGTTAATTTATGGTGTAAAATTGAATCTATTGTATCCAACATTAATCCATTATAGCCTGATTTTATAATTGATGGGATAATTTGTGTTAAAACTAAATTTTCCCAGAAAAAATCAAATCTAATAAAGTAACTATCCCAGATTATACTTTTATTTAGAAGTTTGTTTTTTGCTTCTAAATCTTTAAAGTAAGCTCTGTAATGGTTAACTTCCCCCAGACTTAAATAAGCATATGTAGAGGCTTTGAACTCTCTTACATCTTTGTAATTATCAGGGTCTAGGATTATAGTTTCGTATTTATTTAACTTTTTTGTACAAGCTGCACTACCGTAATAAATAAAAAACGATTCTATTTTTAAGCTATTTAATATATTCATCTTTCTCAATTAATTTATTTTATAAACAAAACACTAAAGTATATTTAAAAGTAACTTAATATATTATAATTTAAATAATATAAATTCTCTCTCTTTTGTTTTCTTTTATCAAGTTTTAGTTATAATCGCAAAATTATTAAAACTAACTACAATAAAATAGGAAAGATATGTCAAATAACTTACTTCAAAAACAAGCAGATACAATTAGATTTTTAGCTTCTGATATGGTTCAAAAAGCGAAATCAGGACATCCTGGGGCTCCTATGGGTCTTGCAGATATTGCAACGGTATTAAGTAAACACTTAAATGTAAATCCAAATAATTCACAATGGTTAAATAGAGATAGATTAGTATTTTCAGGTGGTCATGCAACAGGATTAGTTTATTCATTATTACACTTATGGGGATTTGATGTAACAATTGATGATATTAAAAACTTTAGACAAACTCATTCTAAAACTCCAGGTCACCCTGAATATGGTCATACTCATGGAGTTGAGATTACAACTGGACCTTTAGGTCAAGGTATTGCAAATGCAGTTGGTTTTGCAATGGCTGCAAAATATGCAAAAAATATTTTAAGTTCTGATGTAATTAATCATAAAGTTTACTGTTTATGTGGTGATGGGGATTTACAAGAAGGGCTTTCTTATGAAGCAACTGCAACAGCTGGTCACTTAGGACTTGATAATTTAGTTATTATTTATGATTCAAATGAAATTACAATTGAGGGTGATACTTCTATTGCTTGGAGTGAAGATGTTAAGAAAAGATTTGAAGCTATTGATTTTGAAGTTTTAGAGATTGATGGACATGATTTTACTCAAATTGATGAAGCTTTAGTTAAAGCAAAAGATGCTTCTAAACCTGTTATGATTATTGCACATACAGCTATTGGAAAAGGTGCTGCTACTATGGAGGGAAGTCATCATACACATGGTGCTCCTTTAGGTGAAGAAGAGATTGCAGCTTCAAAAGTAAAAGCTGGATTTAATCCTGAAGAGAAGTTTGTAGTTCCTGCTGAAGTAAAAGCTGCCTTTGATAAATCACAAACAGGTGCAGAAATTGAAAAAGCATGGAATGATTCATTATCAAATGAAGCAAAAACAGAAATTGAAAAACTACAAAATCCTGATTTTGATTCTATTGTTTATCCTGAGTTTGAAGCTGATACTTCAGTTGCAACAAGAGATTCAAATCATAAAATCTTAAATGCTATCTCTGAAGCTATTCCTGGATTTATGGGTGGAAGTGCCGATTTAGCTCCATCTAATAAAACAGAATTAAAAGGTGCTGGTGATTTCCCAAATGGTAAAAATATTCACTTTGGTATCAAAGAGCATGCTATGGCATCTATTTGTAATGCAATGAATTTATATGGATTATTTAGAGTATTCTCAGCAACTTTCTTTGTATTTTCTGATTATTTAAAACCAGCAGCTAGAATTGCAGCTCTTGCTTCAATCCCACAACATTTTGTATGGACTCATGATAGTATTGGTGTTGGAGAAGATGGTCCAACTCACCAACCAATTGAGCATTTAACACAATTTAGAGCATTACCAAACTTTTATACATTTAGACCAGCAGATGCAAGCGAAAATGTAAAATGTTGGCAAACTGCACTTAAAATAAATGCTCCAACTGCATTTGTATGCTCAAGACAAGGATTAAAAGTCTTAAAAGATGATAGAGCATTTGGAGATGTGGAAAATGGTGCATACTTAGTTAAAAAAAGAGATAATGCAAGTGTTACTATTATGGCTAGTGGTAGTGAGCTTATGTTAGCACTACAAACAGCTTGTTCTTTAGAGGAAGAGGGAGTTATTGCAAATGTTGTTTCAGTTCCTTGTTATGACTTATTTATAGAGCAAGAAGCATCTTATATTGATCATGTAATTGATAAAAATACAAAAGTATTTGCTGTTGAAGCTGCCCGTGGATTAGAGTATTATAAATTTGCTGATGTAGTTATTGGTATGGATACATTTGGTGCATCAGGTCCTGCAAATGATTTATTTGATGAGTTTGGATTTACAGTTCCAAAATTAAAAGCTAATATTTTACGAAACTTATAATTAATTCTTACAAAAAGCATAGATGAAATTTTTCATCTATGCATCTTTTTTTATTTTCTCAACTTTTTTTTATATTAAATCCATATAATGACTCTATATTATTTTAATGGAGTTTATTTATGTCAATAGGATTTATAGGACTTGGAAATTTAGGTAGTGCAATTACGACACGGTTAAAAGAGCAGGGTGAAGATGTAATTATTTATAATAGAAACAAAGAAAAAATAAAAGATATGGATTTTCAAAAAGCTGAAACTCCAAAAGAGTTATTAATTTCTTGTGATGTTATATTTATGTGTTTGTTTGATTCAAATGCAGTTAACAATATTTTATCAATGGAAAATGGTTTACTTTGTAAAGAGCTTACAGGTAAGACTATTATCGATTTAACAACAAACCACTATAGCGATGTTTTAAAGTTTCATGATGCTGTAGATGGTATTGGTGGATATTATTTAGAAAATCCAGTTTTTGGAAGTGTTGCTCCTGCATTAATTGGTGCCTTAACTGTTGTTGCTTCTGGTAAAGAAGAGGTATTTAATAAACAAAAACCACTTTTGGAAAAAATCGCAAAAGAGATTTTCTTTTTAGAAACTCCATCAAGTGCTACAAAAATGAAACTTATAAACAATCTTTGTTTAGGTTCATTTATGGCAACCCTTGCTGAGTGCACTTCTTTAGCTGAAAATTGTAGTATTGATAAAGCTAAAGCTTTGGAGATTTTAGGAGTTGGTGGTGGTCAATCACTTGTGCTTAAAGCAAAAACTCAAAAACTAATAGATGAAGATTTTTCACCTCATTTTTCAAATAGTGCTATAAATAAAGATTTGCATCTTTTACAAGATTTAGCATATGAATTAAATCAACCACTTTATACAGCAGCTATTCCAAAAGAGCTATTCTCAAAAATGAGAATGGATGGAAGAGGGGATGAAGATTTTTCTTCGATTTATCAACTGTTTAAAAATAAATAAGGATTTAAAATGCCACACTTACAATTTGAATTAAATAAAAAAATTTCTGATGAAACAAAAGAGGAGTTTATTTATGAAATAAGAGATTGTTTTTCCCAAGTTATGGATACAGGAACTGATCATATAGCTATTTCTATTAGGGAGTATAATAAATATAATCTCTCTATTGGAAGAGCTGATTTTAAAGATGATGTCTGTTTGATGAATCTTGATATTAGAGAGGGAAGGACAATTGAAAAAAGAAGAGAGTTGGCATTGAGGTTTATGGATATTGTTAGAAATAATTTAGGAATAAAGCAAAAAAATCAATATATAACATTCACAGAGCATAAGGGTGAGGATTTTCATTTAGTTGAAAAATTCTTGGCAAATTGGGAAACTGGCGAAGATCCTCTCGTTTAATTTAAAAAAACTACTATAAATTTATATTAATATATCAAGATATCTTGATATATTAAATATTTTTAGCTATACTTTCTAAAAAATTTTTGATAATAATATGCAAATCTTCTTAAACTATATTTGATTAGTTTAGAAAAACTGCAATCAAAGAGATTATGACTTTAGATATGGAATTTCCACAAATAAAAAGGGCTTATAATAATGACTGAAACACTTTTTGTGTATGGCACACTTATGCCAAACTGTCCCAATGGGCATGTTTTAGAAAATATAGTTGGTAAATTTGTGCCAGCTACTGTAAAAGGAAAACTTGTAGATGCAGGTTGGAGTGCTAGTATGGGTTATCCTGGTATTAGACTTGATAAACAAAATGATACTATTCATGGATATCTGTTTTATTCTAGTAATTTAATTAATCATTGGGATTATTTAGATGAGTTTGAGGGTGAAGAGTTTGAAAGAACTCCTGTAACAGTTGAGAGATATGATGAGCTTGAAGTTGAAACATATATTTATACATTAAAACATGAAATTTATGAAATGGAAGAGTTATGATTCTTGCTGGTTTAATATTTTTAGTAACCCTTATATTTGTAATATGGCAACCTAAAAACTTACAAATAGGTACAAGCGCTGTAATTGGTGCTATTGTTGCTTTAGTTCTTGGAGTTGTTAGTTTAAATGATGTTTTGATTGTTACAGATATTGTTTGGGATGCTACTTTAGCATTTATTGGGATTATTATTTTATCTATGGTTTTAGATGAGATTGGATTTTTTGAGTGGTGTGCTATTAAAATGGCGAAACTATCAAAGGGAAATGGACAACTTATGTTTGTTTATGCTTTGATTTTAGGTTCATTTGTTTCAGCACTTTTTGCAAATGATGGAGCAGCTTTAATTTTAACTCCAATATTATTGGCAAAAATGAGAATATTAAAACTTAATGCTAAAACAATTTTAGCATTTTTACTTGCAGGTGGATTTATTAGTGATAGTGCATCACTTCCTTTTGTATTTTCAAACCTTACAAATATAGTAACAGCAAACTATTTTGATATAGGATTTATAGAGTATCTATCAAATATGATTATTCCTTATATTGTAAGTACAATAGTTTCAATAATTGTATTATGGTTAATTTTAAGAAAAGATATTCCAAAAAGTGTTGATGTGTCACTACTTAAAAACCCAGATGATGTATTAAAAAGTAAATCACTGTTTAAGTTCTCATGGATATTTTTAGCTCTTTTACTACTAGGATATTTTATCGGTGATAACTATAACTTACCTGTATCTTTATTTGCTTTAGGTGGTGGATTGATATTTTTAGTTATTGCTAGTGTGTCAAAACATGCAAATGCTAAAGAGATTATAAAAACAGCACCTTGGCAAGTTGTTTGGTTTAGTATAGGGCTTTATATAGTTGTTTATGGTCTTAAAAATGCTGGATTAACTGATTATTTAACAACTATATTAAAAGATTTATCAATGCAAGGTGATTTTATAGCAATAATGGGAACAGGTTTTTTATCTGCATTTTTAAGTGCAATTATGAATAATATGCCAACAGTTATGATTATGGATATAGCACTTCAAGATATTGGAAATCAAACCTTAGCATATGCAAATATTATTGGGTGTAACTTAGGACCTAAAATGACTCCATTTGGTAGTCTTGCTACGCTATTATGGTTACATGTTTTATCACAAAAAGGTGTTAAAATTGGTTTTTGGCAATATAGTAAGTTTGGTTTAATTGTAACACCACCGGTGTTATTTATAGTTTTATTAACATTAATATAGGAGTATGATTTAAAGTTTTTTGTTTTCACTTAGGCTTCACTTTGGGTACCCCAAAATCAAAGATTTTGACCCTAAAGTTGCAGAACCGTTCTAACAATAAATTTAAATCATAAGTTTAAAATCTAAAAAATAAAGGATAAAAAAAATGGAAAAAAAAGTATTGATTTTATGTACAGGAAATTCTTGTAGAAGTATTATTGCTGAGGCTTTAATAAATGCTAAATTAGAAGGAATTTCTAGTGATTCAAGTGGTGTAAGAGCTAGTGGTAGAGTAAATCCTAATGCTAAAAAACTATTAGAAGATAAAGGTATTTGGAAAGAGGAGTATCACTCAAAAACTATTGATAAAGTTATAGATAATGAGTATGATTTAGTAGTTACAGTTTGTGACCATGCAAATGAAACTTGTCCTATGTTCCCAAAAGTTACTAAAGTGATTCATGTTGGATTTGAAGACCCAGATGGAAAAGGTTTTGAGGCATTTGAAGAGACTTATAAAGAGATTGAAGAGATACTTTTACCAAAAGTTCTTGAGGCTTTAAAATAGATGTTTGAATAATGATGAGATAAAAGCCTTTTTTTAAAAACTATTCAGATATAGTAAAAAAAAATTTAATATAAAGTAATATCTTGAATGAAAATAGATTAGGGCAATTGTATGCTATTTTAGCATTTACTTTTTGGGGTGCAATTGCTCCTATTTATTTTAAACAAGTTGCTAGTGTAGAGCCATTAGAGGTTTTAATACATAGAATTTTTTGGTCATTTTTAATATTAATTCCTTTACTTTTTATTACAAAACAAGTGGATGTTTTTAAAGCACTTATAAAAGATTTTAAAAAACTAAAATATCTTTTATTTAGTACATTTTTTATCTCATTAAACTGGCTTGTATTTATTTGGGCTGTTGCAAATGATAAAATTATGGAAACATCACTTGGATACTATATTAATCCACTACTTAGTGTATTTTTAGGATATATATTCTTTAGTGAAAGGATGAGCAAATATCAATATATTGCTATTTTTATAGCTTTTTTAGCTGTTTTTTATCAATTAATTAGCTTAGGTTCAATTCCAATAGTTTCTTTAACATTGGCATTTAGTTTTGCTTTTTATGGAATGATTCGAAAAAGAGTAAATATAGGCTCTATTGTTGGGCTATTTATTGAAACTTTGATACTAATGCCTTTTGCTTTACTTGGAATTTACTACTTAATTACTACAAATAAAATATCATTTTTACACTCAACAAGCGATATTGATATTTTTTTAAGTTTAGGAGGAGTAATTACAATTATTCCTTTGCTTCTATTTAATGGAGCTGCAACTAGAATGAGTTTAACAAGCTTAGGATTTTTTCAATATATTGGCCCAAGTTGCTCTTTTTTATTAGCTCTTTTTATTTATAATGAAGCTTTCAATAGTGATAAATTTATTACTTTTTTTCTTATTTGGTTTGCGCTTGTAATTTTCTCACTAGATTCAATTAATACTAAATATAAGAGTAGAAAATAGCTTTATCATTAAATTAGATTTTTTTTGATATAATCGCAACTATTTATAAAATACCAAAGGAAAAATATGAATTTTGTTTCAATTATTATGGGTAGCAAATCAGATTATGAAATCATGAAAAATTGTGCTGATACATTTGAAAAGTTCAATGTAAAATATGAGATGATTATATCATCAGCGCATAGATCTCCCCAACGAACAAAAGATTATGTAAAAAGTGCTGAAGAAAAGGGTGCTGTTGCATTTATAGCTGCTGCTGGTATGGCTGCACACTTAGCTGGAGCATTAGCTGCAAGTACAACTAAACCTGTAATTGGAGTTCCTATGAAAGGTGGAGCAATGGATGGTATGGATGCTATGCTTTCTACTGTTCAAATGCCATCAGGAATGCCTGTTGCAACAGTTGCCCTTGGAAAAGCAGGTGCAATTAATGCAGCATATTTAGCAATGCAAATTTTAGCAATTACTGATAAAGAGTTAGCAATTAAGTTAAAAGAGGACAGAATTGTTAAAGAAAAAGCTGTTGAAATTGATTCTAAAAGTATTGAAGTATTAATCTAATGAAAAATGTTGCCTTATTTACACTACCAAATTGTAAATGGTGTAATGAAGCTAGAGCTTATTTCAAGGCAAAAAAGATTAGATACAATCAAATAGATCTATCCACAAATAAAAAAGCTTTGAGTGATTGCAAAAAACAAGGGTGCAAAGGTGCTCCTGTAGTTTTGGTTGAGAACACTTGGATTTGTGGTTTTGATAAAAATAAAATAAACAAAGCATTAGGAATAAAATAGATGATTACATTTTCACAACTTCTTTTAAAATTACAACAATTTTGGGCAGAGCAAGGTTGCAATATTGTTCAGCCTTATGATATCCCAGCAGGAGCTGGAACTTTTCACCCAGCAACACTTTTAAGAAGTTTAGACTCAACACCTTGGAGTACAGCTTATGTTGCACCAAGTCGTAGACCAACTGATGGAAGATATGGTGAGAATCCTAATAGATTAGGAGCTTATTACCAATTTCAAGTTTTAATAAAACCAAGTCCTGATAATATCCAAGACTTATACTTACAATCTTTAGAGTATTTAGGTTTAGATATCTCTAAACATGATATTAGATTTGTAGAAGATAACTGGGAATCACCAACACTAGGTGCTTGGGGACTTGGATGGGAAGTATGGCTTGATGGTATGGAAGTTACTCAATTTACATATTTCCAACAAGTAGGTGGAGTAGCATGTGATCCTGTTGCCGTTGAAATTACATATGGAACAGAGAGACTTGCTATGTATTTACAAGAGGTTGATTCTGTATTTGATATAGTATGGAATGAAAATGCACATGGTAAAACTACTTATGCTGATGTACATAAAGAGGGTGAATATGAGTTTTCAAAATATAATTTTGAAGTTGCAAATGTAGAGATGCTTTTTAAACACTTTGATGATGCTTTTAATGAGTGTAAATCATGTTTAGAAGCAGGCTTACCTCTTCCTGCTTATGACCAGTGTATGATAGCTTCACATGCTTTTAATACATTAGATGCTAGAAAAGCTATATCTGTAACTGAGAGACAAAACTATATTCTAAAAGTAAGAGAGTTATCTCAAGGTTGTGCTATTTTATATAAAGAGCAAGAGCCACAAAGACTTAAAAGAATAGGTAAATAATGAAAATAAAAGATATTTATGATTATTTAGATCTTATCTCACCTTTTGAATTACAAGAAAAATGGGATAATTCAGGATTAATTGTAGGTAGTTTTGATGATGAGTTCAATAAAATTTATATCTCTATTGACTTGGATGAAGAGTTGGTTGATGAAATAGATGAAAACTCTTTGGTTATAACTCATCATCCATTGATTTTTTCACCACTAAAAAGAGTTAATTTTGATTCTTATTCAACTAAGATTTTAAGAAAATTAATTCAAAAAAATATATCTTTAATCTCTATGCATACAAATATTGATAAAACACATCTTAATAAATATGTTGGTAAAGATATTTTAGGATTAGAAATTGAAGAAACAGATGAATTTATTTCTTATGCAAATGTAAATAGCTCTTTTGATGAGTTTTATAAAACTATTGCTTCTAACTTAGGCTTAGAAGAGTTGAAATATGTAAAATGTAGTGATGAGGTGAAAAAAGTAGCACTTGTTACAGGTGCTGGAATGTCTTTAATTAGTGAAGTTAAGGCTGACTGTTTTTTAACAGGTGATATAAAATATCATGATGCCATGGAAGCAAAAAGTAGAGGAATATCATTAATTGACATAAGACACTATGAAAGTGAACATCACTTTAGTTCCCTTTTATTAGGACTTATTGAAGATTATTTGAAAATAAATAAATTAAAAGCTATAATATCAGATTCAAAAAATCCATTCAGTTTTTATAGTACAAGGAGAAACGGTTGAACAAGTATTTAGAAGATTTAGTAAAGTTATCAAAGTTTGATGGAAAGATTAGTTCTTATGAACCACAAATTGAGAATGAGAAAGAAAAATTAGCAACATTTGTAGAGATTGCTGAAGAGATTAAAAAGAACATAAATGAAATTTATGCTCAAATTGATGATGTAAAATCAAAAAGAACTAAAAACAATATTCACTTAGCAGAGTTAAAATCAAAATTAGATGATATCTCTAAAAAAGGTGCCATTGTAAATACAGAAAAAGAGATAAAAGCTTTACAACTTGAAGAAGAGATTGCAAAAGAGCAAATTTCATTTGCAAATGAAGAGATTGAAAGACTTGATAAACTATCAGCTAATAAAGAAGAAGAGTTAAAAGAGTTACAAGAGAGATTAACTGAAGAAGAGAATGGAATAAAAGATTTACAAGTAGCTGTTGATACTGCAATTGAAAATATCAGCAAAGAGAGAAATGTAATTTATCAAGAAAGAGCTGAATTATTAGCAAATTTTGATAATAAAATTTTAACTTTCTATGAAAAAATTAAAAGATGGGCTAAAGATACAGCTGTTGTTCCTGTTAAAAAACAAGCTTGTTATGGATGTTTTATGAAAATATCTGATCAAACTTATGCAGAAATAATCAAATCTGACGAAATTATAAACTGCCCACACTGTGGAAGAATAATTTACAAAGAAGAAGAGACTCAAGAGGCTTAATATTGAGCCTTTTTTCTCTTTTTTATTATGTAGTAGCACTTTTACTATATATTTTAGCACTCCCCTTTATTTTAATAAAGTCAAGAACTCCAAAATATAAAGATGCCTTACCTGCTAGATTTTTCCTAAAAAATAATAGCTCTTTTGAAGAATCAAAAGTTTGGTTCCATGTTTGTTCATTTGGTGAAACAAAAGCAATTAAACCAATAGTAGATGCTTTAGATGATGAAGTTAATATTTCAGTAATAACTAATACAGGATTTGAAGAAGCAAAAAAATTATCTCCAAATGTTAGGTTTTTACCTTATGAATTATTAATTCCTTTTTGGATTAGAAAACAAAAACTATTATTAGTTATGGAAGCTGAACTTTGGTATATGCTTTTTTTATATGCAAAATTAGAGAAAACAAGAACTGTTTTAATAAATGCAAGAATAAGTGATAGATCTTATAAATCTTATAAAAGATTTTCTTGGGCTTATAAAAGAGTTTTTGCAAATATTGATAAGGTTTTTGCACAAAGTGAAGTTGATAAAAAAAGACTTGAAGAACTAGGTGCAAAAAATGTTGAAGTTATAGGAAATATAAAACTTGCAACACTACCAAAAATTACAAAAGAGTATAAAAAAGCTGATGATTTTTTAATAACAGCTGGAAGTACTCATGAAGAGGAAGAGGAGTTAATTTTAAACTCTTATGATAGAAGTTTAGGGAAGTTAGTAATTGTTCCAAGACATCCCGAACGATTTGATAAAGTAGAAGAGATTATTAAACTTTATGTAAAAAATAAAAATTTAACATATCATAGATTTTCTCAAAAAGATGATTTTTCTAGTGATATTATTTTAGTTGATGTGATGGGTGAGTTAAACAATATTTATGCAATCTCAGATGCTGTTATTTTAGGTGGAGCATTTGGAAATAAGTATGGTGGACACAATCCTATAGAGCCAGCTTTTTTTGGCTGTAGATTAATAAGTGGTGAAAATATTTTTAATCAAAAATCACTTTTTGAGTGTGTAAATGATTATACTTTAGTTAATAAAAGTGAATTAAAAGATATAATGCAAAATATAAAATCACTAGAAAAATCCTCTTTAAAAGAGGTTGGAACAATAGAACCAATAATAAGGGAAATAAATGGAAGTAGATAAAGCATATAAAGTTTTAGCAAAACAAGAGAGAATTTCAAATGGTAAAGCTAAAGAGCTTATTGATAAAGGATTAGTAAAAGTTGGAAATAAAAAAGTTTTAATTGCAAGGGGAGATATCTCTGTTAATACAGTTTTTTCTGTAAAAGAAGTTGCACCTATTAAAGTAATATTTCAAGATGATGACATCTTAGCTGTTGATAAACCGGCGTTTTTAACAGCAGATGAAATCTCTAAAAAATTTCCAAGTTATTTTTTACTAAATAGACTTGATAAAGAGACAAGTGGTGTAATGCTATTTGCTAAAAATGAAGAGTTTCAAAAAAGTGCAATTGCTGAATTTAAACATAATAGAGTTTATAAAGAGTATGTTGCTGTCGTTGAGGGTAAAGTTATTGAAGAAGAGATTATAGAAAAACCTATTTTAACTATTAAAAATAACAAAGGTGTTGCAAGAAGTAAAATTGATGCTAAAAAAGGTAAAAGTGCTACTACACGTGTTTATCCAATGTTAGTTGAGGGTAATAAATCTAAAATCAAAATTGTTATTGATACAGGTAGAACTCACCAAATTAGAGTACATTTAAATAGTATTGGATTACCTATTATTGGAGATACAGTTTATGGAAAACCATCATCTCATGTAAATAGAGTTTTACTTCATTCAAAAATTACAAAAATATTTGATTATGAGTTTGAAGCAAGAGTACCAAGAGAGTTTAATATCTACGGACTTTAATTAATTTTTAAGGAAATTAAATAATTCCTTAAAAATAAATATCCCGTAAAATAGGCATTTTAATATATAAATTCAAAATTTAAATATTAAGAATAACTTAAAAATAGTCAGATTAAACTTACTTGAAGTTTATTTTTAGTACTATTTCGAAATTTCAGTTTGGAGAAGAGTTTTGTTTGATGTAATTACAGGTTCCATAAAAAGCGCAGTTAATAAAATAAGATTTAAAGATGATGCTGCATCATTAAAAAAAGCAACAACAGAATTAAGAAAATCATTATTAAAAGCTGACGTACATCATAAAACAACAAAAGATTTAATTACAAATGTTGAGTTAAGAACTAAAGAGTTAGGAATAGGTCAAAATTCATTTCTAAAAGCTTTACAAGAGGGTTTAACAGATATATTAACAACAGAGGGAAGACAAGGTTTTATTTTCTCTAACACTCCTCCAACTACTGTTTTAATGACAGGTTTACAAGGAAGTGGTAAAACAACTACAACTGGAAAACTAGCAAACTATTTAAAACTAAGAAAGAAAAAAGTTCTTATTGCCGCATGTGACTTACAAAGATTAGCAGCGGTTGAACAATTAAAACAAATATCAGCTCAAATTGATGTTGATTTATATTTTGATGATAATGAAAAAGACCCAATAAAAATAGCAAAAGCTGCTCAAGAAAAAGCAAAAAAAGAGCTTTATGATGTCTTATTAGTGGATACAGCAGGTCGTCTTGCTATTGATGAAGAGTTGATGAAGCAATTAGCTGATGTTAAAAATGCATTAAATCCAGATGAGATTTTTTATGTTGCTGATTCATTAACAGGGCATGATGCTACAAGAACAGCAACTAGCTTTAAAGAACAAATTGGTATAGATGGTGTTATTTTATCAAAATTTGATGGTGATACAAAAGGTGGAGTTGCAATATCTTTAGCTTCACAAGTTGGAGTTCCATTAAGATTTATTGGTATTGGTGAAAAAATGCCTGATCTTGAGGTATTTATTCCTGATAGAATTGTATCTAGACTTATGGGTGCTGGGGATATTGAGGGACTTGCTGAAAAAACATCAGCTATTATTGATGAAAAGAAAGCAAAAGAAGTTCAAAAAAAGATTAAAAAAGGTGAATTCAACTTTAATGACTTTTTAGAACAACTTCAAATGATGAGTAAATTAGGTTCTATGAAATCAATTTTAGGAATGATTCCTGGAATGTCACAAATGGTTGGACAAATCAAAGATATGGATTTTGAGAACTCTGATGAGATTAAAAGAATTAAAGCCTTAATTGGATCTATGACTCCAAAAGAGAGAGAAGAACCAAGCTTATTAAATCCAAGCAGAAAGAAAAGATTAGCTAAGGGTTCAGGATTAACTGAAGTTCAAGTTAATAAGATTTTAAAACAGTTTAAAAGTGCTTCTAAGATGGCTAAAAAACTATCAAGCAAAGGTGGGATGAAAGGTTTAACAAACATGATGTCTCAGATGAAAGGTCCTGGCGGAATGCAGGGACTTCCAAGATAAATTAAATAACACATATAGTATTGAGTTGTAAACTTTCTAGAGTTTAGAATTCAATACTATAAATTAAAAAAAGGAAAAACATGACAGTAATTAGATTAACTAGAATGGGAAGAAACAAAAAACCATTTTACAGAATCGTTGTAACAGACTCAAGAAAAAGAAGAGATTCAGGATGGATTGAATCAATTGGATACTTTAACCCAGTAGCTGAGCCAAAAGTATTAAAAATTGATGAAGAGAGATATAACTATTGGTTAAGTGTTGGTGCAAAACCATCTGACAAAGTTAAAAAATTAGCTGAATCAAAATAGTCAACTCCCATGATTACTAATTTCATTGAAAGCTATACAAAGCTTATTGTAAGTAATCCAGAGGCAATAAAAGTATCAGAAGAGCAAATTGATGATACTTTTGTTGAAGTTACTATTAGTGCTGATTCATCTGATATTGGTAAACTAATTGGTAAAAATGGAAATATGATTAATGCTTTAAAAACTATTGCAAATGGTTGCAAAGCAAAAGATGGTATATCTTACAAGATACAAGTTATCGCAAACTAAGAGTTAAATATGAATGAAATATATGTGGCAAAATTAGGTAAAAGTGTAGGTTTAAAGGGTGAAATGAAAATTTTCATAGATTCTGATTTTCCTGAACAGTTTACAAAAGGCGCTATATTTACTACTAATCGAAAAATAAAGCTTACTGTAAAATCTTTTAATCCTACTAGAGAGAGTATCTGTTTTGAAGAGATTAATGATATAGATGAAGCTAAAAAACACACAAATCAAGAACTTTTTTCTACAATTGAGAATACAAAAGAGTCATGTACTCTTAACAATAATCAATATTTTTGGTTTGATATTATTTCATGCGAAATTTATGAAAATGAGAACTTATTAGGCAAAATAATAGATATTCACCGATATCCAATTAGTGATTATTTAGAGATTAAAACTAATGATTTATTAGTAAGTCAAGGTTTACCTAAAGTTTTTTTACTACCTTATGAAGATAATTATATTTTGGATGTTGATATTAAAAATAAAAAAATCTCTGTAAAAGATGCAAAAGCTATTTTAGAAAATAGCTAATAATTACATCTTTTATTGTACTCTTCTTGTGTGAAGTCATAGGCTTCAGCATCAATTTTTAAGTTATTTTTATACTCTTCTGTAATATTCAATCTCTCCATTTCATTATCAAATGGACCTACAAATATCTCTATTAGATTTTTATCATCTCTACAAAGATTAACTCTATTATCTATTTTTAAGATTTTATCTAAGAAAGATTTATATATATCTTTTTGATTTGTAGATATTTTTATTACTTTAACAAATGTTTTAAGCTCTTTTTTCTCCTCTTTAATAGTAGGGTTATTATCTATTTCAGGCTCAACACTCACTTTTTCTATATTAGTAGTTTCAACCTTTTTCTCTTCTGTATTTTCAATGGCTACTTTAGTATCTAAAGTAGCATTTTGATTATCTAACTCTTCTTCATTACTAATGTTGCTATTTTCTTCTACACTTGTATTTTCATCTTTTTGAACCATAGCTTCATCTGTTTTACTCTCTTCAGTATTTATTTTATCCTCTGTTTCAATAACTTTATTAATTTCATTATCAATCTTAGCATCAACACTCATATTTGGATTTACAGGAGGAATAGTCTCTTCTAATCTTTTTCTTTCAGCCTCTTTTATCTTCTCAATTTGAGCTTGTCTTTCAGCTTCTAATTGTCTTTTAGCCTCTAAGTATAGTTTCTCTTTCTCTTCAGCTTTTTGAGCTTCCACGGCACTATTTTCAACTATTTCATATTTTGTTAATAGATTTAATTTTTTATTTAATCTATTTGCATCAATATCTTTTGTATCGAATTTATACTCATCTTTTTGAACTTTTGTTTCTTGCTCTTGTGGCTCCACTTTAACAGGTTCTGGATCAAAAAAACCTGTAAAATATAGAACTGTACCAAGTAAAACTATAGAAAAAAGAATGGCTAGAATTATAATTAAGATTTTGTGTAGTTTACTTTGTTTTTTTTGAACACCTGTTTTTTCATCTTCAATTTCTAAATTCTCTATCTCTTCACTTTGTGAAGAGTCTGTTTGCTCATTATTTAAATTAATATCATCGACAGCTGTTATTTCATCATTTGGGTTAGGTTCAAGCTCTTCTATTAGTTTTTCATCATCAATTGAATCTTTTTCAGAATCATTATCTAATTTTTCTGATGATTTATTTTCCTCTTCTAAACCTAAATTTTGCATTGTTTCTTCTAAGATTTCTGCTTCAGTTTTTTCTTGATTTTCTGCCATTTTTACTCTTTAGATAATTTTCTATTTTGTTTTTGTTTGCTTAAAATTTTGTGTTTGTTCTCTTCATAATATTTCTTTCTATACTCTCTTAACTCTTCTTTTTTCTTTTCTCTATACTCTTTATCATATTGAAGACGTTTCTCTTTGTTCTCTTCATAATACTCTTTTTTTCTATCTCTATATTCATTGATTTTTTTTACAATTTTTTCTTTTCTACTATCAACATGAGATTTTTGTTTTTTAATAATCTCTTTGATTTTTAAATCAAAATTCTCAACATTTAAATCATCTTCATAATCATAAATTACTTTAGATGCACCACTTTGTTTCTCTTTTTCTTGCTTCTTCTTTAAGTAGTATTCTCTTTTTTTCTTTTTATGTGCTGAAAAATTCTCTTCTCTAAGTTTTTTTAATTGTTCTAAATCCATGCTATTCTAAATTAACTATGATCTTTTCAATGAGTTTACAGTACTTAACATACTATCTGTAGTTTGAATAGATTTTGAATTTGCTTCATAAGCACGTTGAGCTGTTATTAAATCAATCATTTCATTAACTAAAGCAACATTTGACATCTCTATCATTCCCTGTCTTAAACCCCCAAACTGCTCTTCAGTTGGATTACCCTCAATTGGATCTCCTGAGGCAGTTGATACTTTAAATAGTGTTTCTCCAATTGGAGCTAATCCTGCTGGATTTATAAAATCAGCAAGTGTAATTTGTCCTAACTCTTCTTCAAGACCTGTTGCTGGATTTGTAGCTGTAACAAGTCCACTTTGTGCAATGTTAATATTTAAATAATTGTCAGGTATTACAATCTCAGGGTCTAATAAATATCCACTTCCATTTACTATTGAACCTTCATTATTTACTTTAAAACCACCATTTCTAGTATATGCTGTATCACCATCTGGCATTGTTAATTTAAAAAATCCATCACCCTCAATTGCTATATCTAGTACATTTCCTGTAGTTTGAATATCACCTTGAGTAAATGATTTTTGAATTCCTGAAATTTTAACACCAAGACCTACGTCAATACCTGTTGGATTTGTTGTATTATCACCTGTTCGTCCACCTGTATAATTTAATCTTTCATACATTAAATCTTGGAATTCAGCTCTATCTTTTTTGAAACCAGCTGTATTTACATTGGCAATATTATTTGAGGTAACATCAATTTGATGTTGTTGTGCATTCATTCCGGTTGCTGCTGTGTATAAACCTCTAATCATAGAAAATCCTTTTGGGAATAGTATTTAATCATTATATTTAAAGAAATTTTAAATTCAGATAAATTTAAATTATTATTTTTTGGCTATTAAGAGTAAATTTAAAACAAATTATATATAATGTATAAAAATTTTAAACTTTATAAAAGGTGTATAGATGAAAATACTAATAGTTGATGATAGTTCTACTATGAGAAGAATTATCGGAAATGTTGTTATGCAACTTGGAATTGAAAAAGAGAGTTTTGATGAAGCGGAAGATGGCTTAAAAGCTTGGAATATGTTATCAAACAAGCAGTATGACGTAATTTTAACTGACTGGAATATGCCAAATATGAATGGTTTAGAGCTAGTTAGAAAAGTAAGAGGTGAGGGAAATCACAAAAATACGCCAATAATAATGATTACAACAGAGGGTGGTAAAAGTGAGGTTATAACCGCATTAAAGGCAGGTGTTAACAACTATATTGTAAAACCATTCAACGCTGAAATATTAAAAGATAAATTAGATGGTGTTTTAAAGTAAAAACCTATTAGAAAAGGCATGAGTATGAGTATGAGTCAGGAAGAAATAGAATCATTGATGAATGGTTTAGATATTACAGAAAATGAAAATTCAAAAGAAGAAGATACAAAAGAAGAAGATGCTCTTGAGGAAGATAATGACTCAAAAACTATGTCTGAAGAGGATATAGAAGCATTAATCGCACAAACTAGTGTATCAACTGAGTCTAATGAAGATAATGAAGTGGTTGATAATGATTCAATAGATGATTTGTTAAAAGAGTTAGAAAATAGTGATTCTAGTTCATCTGACATTGAAAGTGATGATTCAATAGATGATTTAATAAATAGTTTAGAAAACAAAGATGATGAAAATAATGAAATAGCAGCTTCAGATGTAGAAAAAGTTGAAAATAGTAAAGATGAAGATACAGAAGCTGTAGATACAAGTGATATTGATGAACTTTTAGAGGGTTTAAAAAGTAGTAGTAGCGATAATGATTATTTAAAAGATTTAGATGATTTAAATATAAATGAAGAGGCTGAAACTTTAGATGATTTAGATTTAGCAAAAGATGAAGAGATATATGAAAATCCTAAATATAGATATAAAAATGTAGTTTCTGTAGATAAAATAAATATACCTAATCAATTAGGTGAAGTTGCAAATGATTCTGAAGAGAAGGCTACTAAAATATTTGATGCTTTAAGTTATATTCTTGAAGATAATGCAAGTTTGAGAAAAACAGTAAAAGGTTTAGACTCATTTATTCAATCACAACAAAAAATGTTAGAAACATTAAATGCTAAGTTTCCAAATGTAAAAGAGTTTTCTGATAATTTAGAACTAGTAAAAAGCTTAGCTGATATGCCAAGTGATATTCAAACAAGATTATCAAATAGAGATAAAGAGTTGTTTGAAGCTATGGAGCTTATGCAGTTTCATGATATAAATAGACAAAAAATTGAGAGAGTGATGAATGTTGTTGTAAATCTTTCAAAACAATTAAATAATATTCTTGATGATAGTTG
>CBFIGT010000022.1:0-26537 GCA_965662175.1 Arcobacter sp.
TTATTGTTCTCAAAATATATCCTTATTTTTTAGTAAAAAAGATTGTAGCAGGTTATGGTTTTATATTTGGTTATATACTATTTTGCTCAAGCCATAAAGCTTGAGCAATATTCAAAATTTCTAATATCCAGAAATTTGAACATAATAAGAGATCATCTCTAATAATGATTGAATATAGAAAATTGAAATTATAGTAAATAAAGCACAAGCTCCAACTATAACTTTTGTAGTTGTTGTTGCATTTACCATAAATTTTACGCCCTCAATCTCAGGCTCTTTTAAGAACATATAAACAATTGGTCTTAAATAATAGTAAGCAGCAATTGCAGAGTTTAGAGCCATTATTAAGGCTAATATTATATATCCAGCATTAACAGCTGCTCCTAAAAGATACATTTTCCCCCAAAATAGAGCAAATGGTGGAACACCTGCAAGTGATAATAAAAACAGTCCCATAATAACAGCTGTCATTGGAGAAATTTTAATTAATCCTGCATATTTTTCTAAAGCATGATCAGATGAGAAAGTATGATAATCTTTATTTCTATTTAACCATAACATAGCAAATCCACCAAGATTTGTCACTAAAAACAAAATCCAATATAAAAACATTGCTGTTGTTGCTTGTGTTGTACCTATTAAAATAGCAGCCATTGCAAAACCTGCATTTGAAATAGATGAATAAGCAAGCATTCTATTTATATCTCTTTGCCAAAGTGCTATGATGTTTGGAATAGTCATAGTTAAAACAACAATTCCAAATAAAATTGCTTCAACAAATAGATTTCCACTAGAAACAAATATCTCAAAAAATCTAAGTGCCACAACAAAACCAGCCATTTTTGGAACAATTGACATAAATCCAGCTAATGCAGCTGTTGAACCCTCATAAACATCTGCAACCCATACATGAAATGGTACAAGTGATAATTTAAATCCAATAGCCGAAAGAATAAAAACTACACCTAATAAAATAAAAGGATAGTTATCAAAATCAGATGCAGCCATAACCTCAGATATTTTTCCAAGCTCTACTGTTCCTGTAATTGCATAAAAAATTAAAGAACCAAAGGCAAAAAATGCAGCTGCTAATGCACCCATTGTAAAGTATTTTATTGCAGCTTCAATTGCATTTGCTCTATTATGCATAGCAATCATAGTATATAAAGCCATAGATGAAGTTTCAAGTCCAACAAAAATCAAAATCAGGGAATCAGAACTTACCATAAATTGGAAACCAGCTATCATAAATAGATATAAAGCATAATATTCAGGATATCTATATTCATGGAATCTTTGTTTTGAAAAAGATAACATAATAAATAAAATAGAAGCCACGATAATAATACCTTGAGCTAATATTGATATTCCATCAACAAGCATAAGGTCAAACATTCCCCTCATATCGCCACTAAATCCATATAGTGTTCCTAAATCAACTATTAAAAATAGTACAGTCAAAATCACATATAAAGATTTATCAAGTTTTTTATTTGCTAAATCAATACATAAAATAACTAAAGCCCCTACAATAGCAACTATCATAGGAACCAATGTACCAAAATTTAAACTTGCAAAATCGATTGAAATATTAGGTATCATTATTTTGCCTCCCCTATTGTATTGCTTGATACAATTTGAGCTCTTGTTGTCTCACTTTGTGCTTTTATCTCCATAATCTCTACTAGGTGTTTTACAGAGGTATTAACAGGCTCCAAGATTGGTTTTGGATAAATTCCCAAAATCACTACCAATGCAACAAGAGGAATAAGAGCAACTAATTCTCGTCCTTTTGCATCTTCTAGTTTCTCATTTTTAGGATTTGTAATTGCTCCAAAAAAAGATTTTTTGTATAAAACTAACATATAAACAGCACCTAAAATAATAGTTAATCCTGCAATAATAGTTAAAATAGGAGAGACTTTAAAGAATCCTAATAAAGATAAAAACTCACCAACAAAACCTATAGTTAGAGGTAATCCAACAGAAGCCATTAACATAATGGCAAAAATAGTTGCATAAATTGGCATAACTTTTGCTAAGCCTCCAAAATCACTCATAAGTTTTGTATGTGTTCTATCATAAATAACACCAACTAACATAAACAGCGCTCCTGAAACAATACCATGTGAAATCATCAAGAAAATTGAACCACCAAGTCCCTCAACATTTAAAGCAAATGTTCCTAAAATAATAACACCCATATGAGAAACAGATGAGTATGCAATTACTTGTTTCATATCCTCTTGAGCATAAGCTACCATTGCTGTATAAACAATAGCAATTAAAGCTAAAATTGCCATAGGTATCATAAAGTAAACACTCGCATCAGGGAAAAGAGGAAGTGAAAATCTAATAAATCCATATGTTCCCATTTTTAGTAAAACAGCAGCTAGTATTACAGAACCAATTGTTGGTGCTTGTCCGTGTGCATATGGAAGCCATGTATGAAAGGGTACCATTGGAACTTTGATAGCAAATCCAGCAAAGAAAGCAACAAAAAGCCATAATTGCATATCAAATGGAAGAAGAAGCATATTCCAATCAAGAAGACTAAAACTCCATGTTCCTGTTGTTTGGAAATATACATATCCAAGATATAACATACCAATTAGCATAACAAGTGAACCTGTAAATGTATAAATAAAGAATTTAATAGAAGCATAAATTCTTAATTTCCCACCCCAAGCTCCTATGATATATAACATAGGTACAAGTGATAATTCCCAGAAAAGATAAAAAACAATTGCATCTAAAGCTAAAAATACACCTACCATAGTCATCTCTAAAAATAGAACGGTAATGATTAAATTCTTTAAAGATCTAGTTTCTGTTAATCCAATAATAGAAATCATTGTCATAAATGTAGTCATAAGAACTAAAAATAGAGAAATACCATCTATTCCTACAATATAATTAATACCATATGCTCCAATTAAAGGAATCATCTCATTAAACTGCATTCCAGGGTTTGAGGAATCAAAAACACTCCAAAGCACTAAAGATATTATAAACTCTATTAGTGTAACAATAATTGCATAAGTTCGAATAGAATCCTCTTTTACAAGAAAACCTATAAACGCTGCAAATGCTGGAAAAAATATTAATATTGATAAAATATGTTCCATATACCTAACCCTTTACTTTAAAAACCCAAGTGCAACACTTAAGACTAATAATATTACAAGACCATAAACCATAACTTTCAACGAAGTTGATAAGTTACCCGATTGAATTGTTCTTGCCTCTTTACCAGATGCATATACAACTTTTCCAATACCATCAACAATAGCATCTATAATCTTCATATCAATTGCTTTCCATGCAAATTTAGATAGTGCTAAATATGGTCTATTTATAAGATACTCTAAGAAATGAGGCATAAAATATTGATTTGCCAATAGTTTATAACAAGATTTATCTTTCATCTTTTCACTAAAATATGTACCACTTTTTTTGTACTTAAACACTGCAAATAAAATACCTCCAAGGGCAATAGCACTTGTAGCTGCAATCAAAATATTTAAAGTAGAATGAGAAACATGAATTTCTAATTGTGGTAAAACTTTTGTAATCATCTCAACAAAAGAGTCTTTAAACCAACCAGCAATAATTGCAAGCACAGCAAGTGGAGTCATGGCAGCTATTACAAATGGATAAGTTTCATGTGGGTGATATCCAAATTTCTTGAAATTTTCTTCCCCATGAAATACATACATAATAAGTCTAAATGAATAAAATGCAGTAAGTCCAGCTGTTATCCATAATATTGCCCATAAAATATATGCATGACTTCCAAAAGCTACTTCTAAAATTAAATCTTTTGAAAAGAATCCAGCAAGTGGCCAAATCCCTGCAAGTGCAACTGATGCTATTGTCATAATAATAGATGTTGCTTTCATATGTTTATGAAGACCACCCATATTTTTTATATTAATCTCATCATTTGTAGCATGCATTACATTTCCAGCGCCTAAGAAAAGAACTGATTTAAAAAATGCATGAGTTGCAAGATGGAAAAGTGCTACCCAATAAGCTCCAAGTCCAGCAGCCACAAACATATATCCAAGCTGACTTAGCGTTGAAAAAGCAATAATTTTTTTAATATTTGTAGCAACTAATGCCTGAGAAGCTGCAAAAATAGCAACAAATGCACCAAGACATGCTATAAAATATCCAACTTCAGGAACAACAGTAAAAATTTCATTTGCACGAACTACTAAATAAACTCCAGCTGTTACCATTGTAGCTGCGTGAATAAGTGCTGAAACAGGTGTTGGACCTTCCATTGCATTTGCTAACCATTGATTAAATGGAAACTGAGCTGATTTACCCATAGCTCCAATAAATAAAAAGGCTGCAATTGCTACTACAATTCCAGTTGAAAGTGTTCCAATCTCTTTAAACACTTCATCATATTGTAGTGTTCCTAAATTCCAATAAATTAAGAAAAGGCCAACTAACATACCCAAATCAGCAACTCTATTCATAATAAAAGCTTCATTAGCTGCATATGAAGGACTTATTGATGAGTGAGGAGAAAGAGTTGAAAATGGTGAGTTATAGATATCTTTAACCAATGGTTTATCCTCTTTATGATACCAAAATCCAATTAATCCCCAAGAACAAAGTCCAACACCTTCCCAACCTATAAATAAGCCAGCAAAATTATCACTCATTACTAAAATCATCATTGAAAATACAAATGCTGAAAGCCAAGCAAAAAATCTATTAAAACTCTTATCATGGTCCATATATCCAATAGAGTGAATATGTACCATTGTTGAAACTATTGTTACAACAACCATCATAGTAACACTTACTCCATCAGCTACAAAACCAAAAGGAATATTTAGGTTTCCTATTACAATCCAATCCATCATTTTTAAATGAATAGTTTCACCCGTTGTATAAACATAATATAAAAGATTTAAAGAAGCAAGCATAGAAACACCAATCATAAGTGATGAAAATATTCCTATAAATAATATCTTAGGTTTTAGTGAAAACAGTGCTGCAAAAAGTGAAGCTACAAGAGGAGCAAATAGTGCTATATATACAAACTTTTCCATATCTATCCCTCCATACTTTGTAATGTATCAAGATTAATAGAGTTCTTTTTCTTATACCAAAGAATAAGTAATCCTAAACCAATAGCAACCTCACTTGCAGCAATTGCAACTATAAAAAATGCAAACATTTGACCTGTTAAATCTTGATGAAAATGAGAAACAGCAGCAAGTCCAATATTAACCGCATTTAACATAATCTCTGTTGCAAAAAATAGCATCAAAAGGTTTTTTCTTCTTATAACCCCAACTAATCCTATACAAAATAGAACCGCTGAAAGTATTAAATATGCGTTTAAACTCATTTGCTATCCTTTTCTTCTGCTTCTTCTAATGCATCTATCTCTTTTTCGCTAAGCTCTGAATATGATACATCCATCTTTTTCCCAGCTAAAATAATTCCACCAATCATAGCAACTAGCAACATTACAGCAGCCACTTCAAAAGGAACTAAATATTTTGTAAATAATACAATCCCAACATCTTGTGTATTTCCATAAGATGGGTGAACAGGATGTTCAGCTAAGATATGCTCTCCTGCAATTGGAATTATAAAAGCTAAAACTATAACTAAAGCTGCAATTCCACTTAGTAAAAACACTAATCTTGGATTTTGAATCTTCTCTTTAACTTCACTCATTGAATCAAAAAACATCATTCCAAAAGCATATAAAGCCATTACAGCACCTGTATAAACTACAATTTGAACAACCCCTAAGAAATCTGCATTAAGTAAAAAGAAAAATGCTGAGATAAAAATCATACCAGCTGCAAGTGAACTTAGTGCATAAAGTGCATTGTTTGTTAGAACCGTTATTCCAAACATCCCTATTGTCAATATTGCAAATAGATAAAAAGCTACTATTTCAAACATCATCTCTCCTAATACTCTAATGGAGTTTTTTTGATTTTTTCATCAGCATCTGGAGATACCGCACCAAAACCTGGATACTCTTTTTGTAAACTTAATTTATCAAGAGGTGTTAATAAATCATCTTTAACCACAAAATGCGCTCTTTGTTCACTTGCATTTTCATATCTTCCACCGTGAACAATTGCAAGTTCTGGACAAACCTCAGCACAATATCCACAAAAAATACAACGACCAAAATTAATTGTATACTCTAAAACCTCTTTTCTAGAGTTTTCATCAATTTTTGTATCCATTCTAATACAATCAGAAATACAAATTTTTTCACAAAGTCCACAACCAATACATCTATTTTCACCTGATTCCAATAAAGCAAGCAATTTATGAACAGCCCTAAATCTAGGTCCTATTGGTAGTTTTTCAGCTGGATACTCAACTGTGTGCATATTTTTTTGAAAAAGTGCCTCTTTCATCATCACAAATGTAATTTTTAGACCGCCAAAAAGCTCACCTTTTATTGATCTTTTAAATATTTGTTTAAACTCTTCCCATCCTGTTTGTGGGTAAGCATCTTTTTGCACATTTATATAATTTTCACTGATGTTTCTATTTTTTAAATCATTTAACTTCATCATAATCTCCTAAAACATCATTACAAAACCAGTAATTAAGATATTAATTACTGCTAATGGCATTAAAATTTTCCAACATAACCACATCAATTGGTCAGGTCTTACATGTGGCCAAGAAGCTCTTGTCCATAAAAAGAAGAAAATTAAAAACATAACTTTTAATACAATTGCTAAACCACCTGGAATAAACCATAAGTCATTAAATCCACCTAAAAAGATAAGTGAAATCAAAAATGCAACAGTAAAAAGGTTGGCATACTCACCTATAAAAAACATACCCCATCTCATACCTGAATACTCAGTTGCATATCCAGCTACTATCTCAGCTTCATGCTCAAGTAAATCAAATGGTGTTCTATTTGTTTCAGCAAATCCAGCAATTACAAATAAAATAAATGCCAAAGGTTGAGTCCAAACTATCCATGAACCAACACCTGCACTTTGGTAGTTATTAATATCAATTAAAGATAAAGAACCAACCAACATCAAAGGTGCTAATAATGCAAGTCCTGATACAACCTCATAAGATAAAAGTTGAATAGCTGTTCTAGCTCCTCCTAAAAGTGCCCATTTATTAGAAGAACTCATTCCAGCTAATAAAGGTCCATAAAGTCCAACAGAAGCCACACCCATTACAAATAAAACCCCAACATTTATATCTGCAACAATAGGACGTATTGTATATCCAAAGATTTCAAACTCTGGGAAAAATGGAACAGCAGTCATTGCAATAAATGCAGTTGCGGCTGTAATAATTGGAGCTATTTTAAAGATAGGTTTAACAGCGTGTTGAGGAATAAAATCCTCTTTTGTAAATAACTTTGCCCCATCACAAAGAATTTGTAAAAGACCATATGGCCCTACATTTGTAGGTCCAAGTCTTCTTTGCATCCAAGCTAATACTTTTCTTTCGATATATGTTGTAAAACCTGCAATTGCGGAAAATACTGCTAATATAACAACTACTTTTACAACTGTTTCTATTAAAATACTTGTCTCCATATTACACCTTTTTTACTATTGCACTTGTAAATCTATATCCATCAAAAAGTGCTTTTGTATTTAAGTTTTTCTCAAAAGTTGAAACATATGCAATCTCACCTGAAACTTGATTATCACTATAAACTGATACCTCAATATCAACTCCATTTGCACTTAAAACTACTTTATCTCCACATGAAAGCTCTAATTTTTCTAAAAATTTTTCATTTGCAAAAAGTCCACTTTGTAAATCATCTTTAAACTCATGGGCAATTGCTGTAAACTCATTAAATTGATTAATTGGATTTGCTCTATAAATAGTAATCTCACCCTCAGCTAAATCAAATGATCTTAACTCTTTTGAAGCTATTTCTTCACTTGTTTCACAGGCAATTTCATCTAAAATATATCCTCTATGCTCTACCCAGTCATTTGAAAAATAGTTTGATAAACTATCAAACTCTAAGGCTTTAAATCCTTTTGAACTTGGTAAAAGTTTTGTATACTCTATTGTATGTTCAATCTCTGTTTCAAGTAAAACATTTGCAATATCATTTAATTCATAAGCCTTATAAGGTAAAGCTGCATTTGTTGGAACTACTCTTTTATTTATATTAGTAAAAGTCCCCTCTTGTTGGTTAAGTGCTGGCATATCTAAATCTCCATCACCAAGTGCAGATAACTGATAATCAGCTTGCACGTTATAACCAATAGAATAAGAACCCTCTTCTTCATCTAAATCACAAATTAAACTTACCCCTAATGTATTTGTGTTTGTTGGGATAATTACAATTTTAAACTCTGTATATTTTTCAACTAATGCTACAAGTTTTGCTAAGTTAGCACTTTTTGGATGAGTTATTAAATCTTCACCAATAATTAAAGCATAAGCATCTTTTTTAGCCAACATATCAGTAATAGTATCAAGAAGTGTAACATCAGCTCCAATCTCATCAAGAAGTTTTGTATACTCATACTCAACTTCCTTAGAGACTTTTTTAGGAACCATTTTACTAACTTCTTTCTCTTCACCTGTCTCTTTATCAACTTCAACAGATACAACTTTCTCTTTTATCATCTCTTGAACAGTTTTTACTCTTGTCTCTTTATATGAGTCTAAAACTGTTTGAATATTTTCAGGTAAATTTTTCCCAAATCTATCTAAGATAAAGTATAAAACTGACTCTTCAGCTAATGGTTTATGATAAATAAATTCAGTAGTTTTCCCTCTTTTACCACACTGTTCCATAACCGGGTCACTCATAGGATGAAAATATAATCCAGCACCTTTATTCATAACGACAGAGTTATTAAAGGCATATTTAGTATTTGGTGAGTCTGATTTTAAGTAAGCTCCAAGAGAGATTACAAAGTTAGCATTATGAATATCATTTAAATCTCCGCCATATAAAGATTTTCCAGATACACTTGAATAAGAGTTTAAGAATTTTTTATAAGCTAATGCTTCACTATTTATAAGTTTATATCCATATCTCTCTTTTAATTTTTGTAAAATTAATGCTTCTTCATTTGTAATAAATGAATTAAATTTAATAGTGTCAGCTTTTTTAAACTCTTCAATAGCTTTTGCAAATTGAGCTTCATCTTTTGATTCAACTCTATTTTCAAAATCATAAGCAAATCTAGCAGCTCCATTTAGTGAGTTATAGTGATGTTCATTTGTAACTCTATAGATTTTTTGTGTTGAATGATTTACAATAGATTCATGTTTTACTTCATAATAAATCAATGAACAATCACTTGAGTGTGCATTTGAAGCTGGAATTCTTGTAAGCTCCCAAGCATTTGATTTATACTGGAAATCATTAGAGACTAATGCTCCAACAGGACAAACAGAGATACACTCACCACAATCAACACACTTATCTTCTTCAAAACCAATAAGTGATTTATTTAGTTTATTCCACATAGCGTATGCATCTTTTGGCATACTCTCTTTAAAAAATCCACTAATAGGCTCTGCACCTCTTTTTACAGTTGATAAAGCATTTGAACCAATCATATCTTTACATACAGTTACACACTTTTCACAAACTATACATAATCCTGGGTCATAATTCATAACTCCCCAATGAGCTGTTGGTCTATGTACATCTCGTACAGCATAACTTTGGGAATCAACTTTTTGATATAAAGAGTAGTTTTGAAGTTCACATTCACCACTTTGGTCACAAACTCCACACTGCAATGGATGATTTACATCGTAAACTTCCATAATAGCACGTCTCTCTTTTTCTATAGTAGGAGTTGTAGTTTTTACCTCCATGCCATCTTTTACCTTAGCATTACAAGCATAAATCTGTTTTCCACCTGATTCCACAAGACATAATCTACAAGCTAATGTTGGAGAACATCTAGTCAAATAACAAAGTGCTGGAATAAAAATTCCGTTTGCTCTTGCTATATTTAAAACAGACTCACCATCTTTTGCTTTAATCTCTTTTCCATCAATTGTTAAAGTAATCATTTCACTCATTATGCATCAACCTTTTCAATCTTTACTTGTTTATATCGGTATCCATTTGATAAAAAACTATTATCACTACTTTTAATACCACATAAAGCAATTGTTCCTTGTAGATTTTTATCTACTTTGAAAATTTTTTCAACACTTTCGTTTTTATAGTTTATTTTTATTTTCTCTTTATTTGATATTTTTGCGACCCTTGCGAAAGATTCACTTCCATATAAAAACTGCTCTTCTTTATCATTTTTATAACTATAAACAACTGTTCCATTGTAAGAGTTCAACTCTTCAGGCTCTTCTAAACTTTTTGCTTCAAGCTCTATATCTTTTAGTAAAACAATATTTAAATCACTAAACTCTTCTAAAACTTTAATCATAGATTTAATATTTTCAACTCTTTCATGAGTAAATAAATCTTCACCTAAAATTAATGTTTTATTTTTTTTGTTTGAAGCTCGCTCAATCATCTCTTCAAACTCTTCTTCTCCAGCACTACTTTCAGCTGATATATATCCAATATCAAGCTCATTTATAAAGCTTTCTAACTCATCACTTCTATTTTTTGTAAAAAAATCCAACAATAAAGCTAAAATTCCCTCTTCACTTCCAACTTCATATTTTACAAATTGTGTAGAATAAAGTTTTATATCTATATCATCAATAGGATGCATATAGATAAACTCTGCACTATTTTTTGCAATTGCTTTTATTATTAACTCTTTTGCTTGTTCACAATCTTTTGAAATCATTGAACCTAAACAAATGATATAATCACTTTTTGAAACTATCTCTAAATTCATATTTATTACTCTTTACTCAAGTCAGACTCTTCTTGACTCTCTTTAGGTTCTGGTTTTACTTTTTTTACAACTAATGTCCAATCCACTTCATTAAACTTTATGGAGTTCATTATTGTATATCCAGCTTCATAAACCATATCAGCTGATTTTTGAATAGGAGTAAAATCACCTATTTCAAAAAGAAAAATTGCATTTTCACCCTCAACTATATCTTTATCCATAAGCTCTAACATTCTAGAGTAGAAATTATCTTTTAATGGTCTTAAATCATATCTTTTCATACATCTACCCCTATCTATCAATCTCACCAAAAACAACGTTTAAGTTACCTATAATTGTAACAACATCCGCTAATTGTAATCCAACTAAAAGCTCTTCTAGTAATCCTGTATGCCAAAAAGATGGTGCTCTTAATTTCATCTTATAAGCATATGGAGTTCCATCACTTACAATCATAAAACCTAACTCACCTTTTGGTGATTCAGTTGCCACATAAATCTCACCTCTTGGTGGTCTCATACCTTGAGTTACTAAAACAAAATGTTGCATAAGTGCATAATTTTGAGTCATAATATCCTCTTTCGAAGCTGATATATACTCAGGTGCATGGACCATAAGCTCACATTTTGATTCTTTGTACATAGGAACTAATTGTCTTAAGATTTTTGTACACTCACGCATCTCTTGCATATGAATTTTATATCTTGCATAAGAATCACCCTCTTGTGCAACAGGAACATCAAAATCAAGCTCAGGATAAATACCATAAGGCATCTCTTTTCTTAAATCCCATTTTTGACCACCTGCTCTTAAAATAGGTCCAGAACATGCCCACTGTTTTGCCATCTCATTATCAATAACACCAACATTTTCAAGTCTCATTCTCCAGATTCTATTTTCTGTTAAAAGAGCTTCATATTTATCAACTTCTGTTTCTAAAATTCCACAAAATTTAAGTAAATCTTCACACCAATTTTCAGGTAAATCTAAAGGAACTCCACCAATTCTAACAGCACTATGAGTAAGTCTAGCTCCACAATAATCTTCAATTAAATCTATTGCAAACTCTCTTTCTCTAAAAGCATAAAGGAAAACTGACATTGCACCAACATCAAGTGCATGGGTTGCAAGCCAAAAAAGATGAGACATAATTCTATTGATTTCTAAAAGCATAGTTCTTATAATCTCAGCTCGTCTAGGAGCTTCAATACCTAAAAGTTTTTCAACAGCTAAGGCAAAACCATAATTATTTGATGTGGAAGCTATATAATCCATTCTATCAGTTGTTGGTAAGAACTCATTATAAATCATATTCTCACCCATTTTCTCCATACCCCTATGAAGATATCCAACATGAGGACGTGATTTAACTATCTCTTCACCTTGAAGCTCTAGTACAAGTCTCATTTGTCCATGGGCAGATGGATGCTGTGGTCCGAAGTTAACAACCATAGCGTTATCTTCTCTTTCAAAATTTATATTCTCAAAAAAAGGTTTTAATCTATTTGTTTGTTGCATCTTCTACCTTCTTTCATCTAAGATTTTTGATTTATTTTCATCAAACTCTTTTACTATTCTTTTACCAAATAGTTTAACTCCACCCTCTTCTGTATAAGCAAGAGGTGTTTTTGTCTCTTTACCCTCTTCAACAGGCGCACCAAATGGAACCTCATATCCAAGTCTTGCAAATCTTGTACTATCATATCTATCAATAGCAGCACTATCTCTCTCTTCAGGTCCAATAATATCCCTAGCTTCTTTTCCAAAAATCTTATCAACTTCATACCATTGGGCAACTTCATCACCTTGTAAAGGATATGTTTTTCTTAATGGATAATCATACCAATCATCAGGCATAAGGATTCTTTTCATATTTGGATGATTTGCAATCTTTACTCCATACATATCATACATTTCACGTTCACTCCAGTTTGCCATTCTAAAAACAGAATAAACAGACTCTATAATCTCTTTCTCTTTTATAAAACACTTAACTCTCATTCTTTTATGTTTTGTCATAGAAAGCATTTCATAGAAAATCTCAAAACCACCACGAGAAGCTATATAATCAATAGCTGATAACTCCATCAACATATCATATTCAAGCTCTTCTTTTAGAAGTTTCAATGTTTTCACATTATCTTTTGGATTAATATAAATTACTAACTCTTCTCTCTCCACATAAGCTTCAAGTATTTGTACTTTTGCACTTATCTCTCCAATATCACTTGAGTAAATTTCATCTTCACTTGGATTTATTCTTGGAAGTTGAGGAGTTACGTAAAATCTATCATTAAAGTATGATTTTTTTTGTACATCATTTTTAGGTGTATATTTTCTCATTATACTAACCTCTTTCTTTTTCTTGATTGGAATGCTGATTCTCTTCTTATTTTCTTTTGAAGCATCATAAGCGCATATTGAAGTGTTTCAGGTCTAGGTGCACAACCAGGTAGATAAATATCAACAGGAATAATTCTATCAACACCTTGAACAGTTGCGTAAGTATTAAACATACCTCCTGTATTTGCACATGATCCCATAGAAATCACCCATTTTGGATCAGGCATTTGGTCATATAATCTTCTCATAAACTCAGCATGTTTTTTTGTTAAAGTTCCAGCAACTACAATAACATCAGCTTGTCTAGGACTAGCTCTAAATATTGTTCCAAATCTATCAAAGTCATATCGTGAAGCTCCCGTTGCCATCATCTCAATTGCACAACAAGCAAGACCATAAGTCATAGGCCATAAAGAGTTACTTCTACCAAAGTTTACAATTTTGTCAACAGTTGTAAGAGCAATAGGTGCCCCACCATCTTGAAAATATTTTATTTTATGCTGTGCCATTCAAGTGCTCCTTTTTTCCATGCATAAATAAATCCAATAGTTAATAAAATGATAAATAGAATCATCTCTATAAATCCAAACCATCCTAAAACTTTGAAATCAACTGCCCATGGGAACATAAATATAATCTCTATATCAAATAAGATAAACAAAAGTGCCATTAAATAGAACTGCACTGAAACGGTATTTGGTTGTTTTGTTACTTCAGGTCCACACTCATAAAGTGTAGTTTTTAGCTTCTCCGTATCAAGTCTAGCCATTTTTCTACTAACAAGTCTAGCTAACCAAACTGTAGCCATAAATGCGCCAAATGTAACTACGAACATAACGAAAACACCAAAATACGGATGAGAAAAATCCATATGAGTCATAATTTTCTTCCTTAATGTATTGCTACTAAATATATTTAGTTTTATCTTTTTAATTTACTTTCAGCTAGATACTAGCAAAACTATTTTAAATATAGACTTAAGATTTAAGATATAATTTTAACTTATATAAAAACTTTCTAAAATCAAAAATGCTACTATTTAATCTACTTATTTAAAATCTATTCAAATATCTAAAAAAATTCTGAATATTGGAGTTATAATAACATATTCTTAAATAAAAATAATATAAAAATATTAATTATTTTACATTATCTTAATTGCTTATTTCTACTAATTTAGAAAAAACCTACCTTATTTTCACTATCAAATTGAGAACTTTTTTCTTTTGAAATTTGTTCTTTAAAATCACTTATTCTAAAAATTGGATTATCTTCAACGGCCACTTTATAAGCTGTATTTTTAATAACTAGTTCAATTTGGCCACCTGTTAACTCTTCCTCAGATATTTTATCTATATCAAAATCTTCAGCTAATGGAATATTTTCAGGTAGTAGTTTTTTCCATAACTCTACTCTTTGCTCTTTATTTGGTTTTACAAACTCTATTTTATAATTAAACCTTCGTGAAAAGGCCTTATCTAGATTTTCTAACAAGTTTGTAGTAGCAATAAGTATTCCATCAAACCTTTCAATTTGTTCTAAAAAGATATTTTGCATTTGATTATGCATCTTATCGCTACCACTTGTACCATCTGTTACTCTTGAACTTAAAAATTGATCAGCCTCATTTAAAAGTAAAATTGGTTCTGATTTTGTTCTATCTTTTATATCATTATATGTTTCAAAGATTTTTCTTACATTTTTTTCACTCTCACCAACATACATAGATAAAATTTTTGAACAATCAAAAGATAGAACCTGTTTTTTAAGTGATTTTGCCATAGCAAGTGCTGTCAAAGTTTTACCCGTACCTGCAACTCCATAAAAGATAATTCTTGCATCAATGCCTTTTTTCTTATCTTTAATTCCCCACTCTTTTAATCTATTAATTACTTTTTTATCAACTTGTTGTAAAAGTGCATCGAGGGTTTCTCTAGTTTTTGGATTTAAAACTACATCTTCAAGTGTTTTATCAGTTGAGATTAGTTCAAACATCTCTTGCTCTTTTATTACAGTATCAAGTTTTATTTTTGTTGCACGACTTTTCTTCTTTGTTGGATGGGAAATTTTATATAAAACCTCATCAGGAATATAAAAATTTCTATTAATTCCACCAAAAGGAGTTAACATTTCATCATAATCTACAAGTCCTGTTGATACAAGTTTTGAACTCTCTTCAAGCAAACTTCTATTTTTGATTTTTTCATAATCATCATGGGAAATCAAATCAATCAGTGAATTCATATCTCTAATTGATTCATCACCACCTGCATACTCCTCTTTTAATAAGGCTAAAAACAGCATCTGTTCATGCTCATTTAGGTCATTCTCTTTAAAAAAGCCCACAAGCATAATCTCATTTGGAGTTGCTTGAACTCTCTCTTTAATTCTATTCTCTAAAAGAGTAAGTTTTGATTTTAATCTTTTAATATTTGGAGATTTTTCATCAAAATTATGTTTTACTACATTTAACTTTTGTGCTAAATCTATTTTAAAAAATTGGTCTTGTAAATACTCAAGATGGTCACTATATTTTGTAATCTCAGGTAAAGACATATCCATTGAACCATCTTCCATAAGTTTTAAAAATGATGGTGTTAAAGATACACTTGAGTTTAAAAGTTCTAGTTTTGATATTTCACTTAATTTTACAGGTGTAAATGAGTTTTGTACTAACCAACCTAACTCTAATAATGATTTAATAAGCTCTAGTTTATATAAGTGTTCATATTTTTTAATATCATAAAACTCTGATAATATATCAATCACCATCAAAGCATCACGACCTTCAATATACTGTTTTGTAATATATTGAAGAATTTTTCCCTCTTCTAAATCGCATTTTAATTGTATAAATAAATCTTCTTTTTCTAAATTTTTACTCTGTATAAATTTAATCAATTCGTTCATTGCTTTCCTTTTATCAATAAAGGATAATACATTAAAATCTCTAAAAATGTCATATATTAACTTTTATGGATGATAATTAAGATTTTTATCTAAGATAATATTTATAATTATAATTTTATAATTACTAAAAATATTCAAGGAAACAACATAAAAATCAAATATATACAACTAATTTTATTATTTTTTGTTTCACTCTCTTTTGCAAGTGAGGATATTCATCTGTGCTCAAAAGAGGAGTTTAAAGAGGATATTTTTAACTGTTATTTAAAACATGCAAAAAATAAAAACCTAGAGGCTCAGGTAATAATTGCAAATAGCTACTCCCTTGGGACTATTAGTGAAGTTGATTCAAATAAAGCTTTTTATTGGTATCAAGAGGCTGCAAAAAAAGATGATGCCCGTTCAAACTATATGCTTGCAATTATGTATGCAAGTGGTTTTGGAGCAACAAAAGATATTGAAAAATCTATTCAATATCATGTTAAAGCAGCTATTTTAGGCTCAACTGATTCTTCATACTATTTGGGAAATATATATTTAAAAGGTGAAAATATAAAACAAGATTTAGATAAGTCTATTTTTTGGTTTGAAAAAGGAAAAGAGAAAGAGCATATTCCATCAATTTTTAACTTAGGTCAAATCTATCTAAGTGATAATTTATCAAAAAAAGATGAAAAAAAAGCATTTGAATGCTTTTTATTATCAGCAAGATTAGACCATAGAGAATCACAAAAACAAGTCTCTTATATGTATAAAGAGGGAATTGGTGTAGAAAAAAGTGATTGGAAATCAGAGTATTGGTTAAAAAAATACTCCACTTCAAGTGAAATAGAGAAGTAGTTATTTAGTTCTTTTTTCTAACTCTTTATAAAATACCTCACTATCAATACTCTCTTTAAAATATAAACTCTCATCTAAACTATCTGTTTTGATTAATATTTTACTATTCTCTTTTTTTATAGCTTTAATATCACTATATTTAATATAAACATTTTCACTAAAATCAATACTAAACTGATTTTTTATAATCACTACTTTTTCATCACAAATTGCTTTGTATCTTGATTTATAGTTATAAATATTTTGACAAGAGTTCTTTTTATAGAACTCCTCTATCATAGATATATTTGATGAATCAACATATAAAACCCAAGCTAATGCTATGAAAAATGGTGATAAAAAAACTAATATTATCATGAAATTATGTCCTTGTTCTCTTTTTAATTCTCAACCAAATCATAAAGTGCTTGTATCTCTTGAGCCCAAATCTCTTCATTTATTGTCTCAAGTACCAAAGGAATATCATCCATTCTATCATCATTCATAATAAATCTAAAAGCATCCCAACCAATTTTTCCAACTCCAAGTGAATCATGTCTATCAACCCTGCTTCCAAGCTCTGGTTTTGAATCATTTATATGCATTCCCATTAAGTATTGTCGTCCTACAATCTCATCAAACTCTTTCCATGTTTTATCATATTCTTCTCTTGTTCTTATATCATAACCTGCTGTAAACATATGGCAAGTATCTATACAAACACCTATTCTAGATTTATCTTCAACTTTATCAATAATATGTGCTAAATGTTCAAATTTATATCCTAGGTTTGAACCTTGTCCTGCTGTGTTTTCTATTACCATTTTTATATCATTTGTAGCATCAATTGCTTGATTTAGTGAAAGTGCAATTCTATCTAAACACTCATCTTCTGTGATTTTTCGTAAATGTGAACCTGGATGAAAATTCAGTCTATCAAGTTTAAGTATTTCACATCTTTGAATTTCATGAATAAATCCATTTAATGATTTTTCTCTATTCTCTTCAACTGGATGCCCAAGATTAATTAAGTATGAATCATGGGGCAAAATATGCTTTGCTTCAATACCTGTTTTTTCCATCTCTAAAAACCATTTATCCAAAGTCTTAGTATCAAAATCTTTTGCTGCCCATTGTCTTTGATTTTTTACAAAAAGAGCAAAAGCTTTTGCTCCTATTTCTCTAGCATTTATTGGTGCATTATAAACTCCACCACTAGCACTAACATGTGCTCCAACATATTTCATTATTAGTTCCTAAATATTTTAATTTTTTGTATTTTACAATAATAGTCTGTAGCTAATTTTAAGTCTTTTGTTTTTCTAATATGAAGAGGTATAAATTATGCATATACTAAGTAGCTATATTTGGGCTATAAAAATTTTGTATGATTCCAGCCTCATTAAAAAAGATAATAAAAAAGGTTTCACTTTATGGAAAAAATAGTAATAATTGGTGGTGGTTATGCAGGAATTTATGCTCTAAGAGAATTAGTAAAAAATAAAAATATAAAAATCACCTTGATTGATAAACATACCTTTCATAACCTACAACCTGAAGTTTATGATTTGATTGCAAACAAATCAAATATTGCTGATGTTACAATTGATTTAACTACACTATGTAAGGGTCTAAATCATAGTTATTTAGAGTACAAAAATTTAAAAGTTAAAAAAATTGACCAAAAAATAAAAAAAATCTATACAGATGAAGAAGAGATAGTTGAATATGACTATTTAATACTAGCTACCGGAACAAGAACATTTTTTCCATCAATTATTCCAGGGCTTAACAGTGCCCACGATATCAAAAAACTAGAGTGGGCTATGTTTTTTAAACAAAGTTTTGAAAATCAACTTTTTAAAAAAATACAAGATGAAGCAAAAACTTGTGATGATACACATATTGTAGTTGTTGGTGCTGGATTATCAGGAGTTGAAATAGCAGCTGAGATGGCATATAACTCAAGAATGTTTTTCAAAAGAGGAAATTTTTCATGTGATAATTTAAAAATTTCTCTTGTAAGTAGTGCTGATACTATTTTACCAGGACTTAGTCCAAAACTAATAAGAATCTCTCAAGAAAGACTCAAAGAGTTAGGGATTAATGTTATTACAAATACAAAACTCCAAAGATGCGAAGATGGCTTTGCTTATTTATCAAATGGAACAAAAATTTATCACTCATTTTTAATCTTTACAGGTGGAGTTGAAGCCAATAAAATTACAGAAGAATTAAATATTCTTAAAAATCCAAAAGGTCAAATTATAGTAAATGAGTTTATGCAAAGTAATGATGATAAGACTATTTTTGCAATTGGCGATGCAGCTGAAATTAAAAATAAAAAAGGTGAGCTCATGCCTCCTAATGTTACTATTGCTAGAATTAGTGGAATAAATGCAGGTAAAAATATTTTAAGAATGATTAAAAATAAAAAACTAATAGCTTGTGAGCCAAAACTTGAGGGAATACTAATAGCTCTTGGAGGGAAATATGCAGCTGGAAATCTTTATGATATGATTCACGTAAAAGGAAGAGTAGCATATGAAATAAAAAAATATGTATTTGATTCATATAGAGCACCTCTTCTAAAGCTCATAAAATCGGGGTATTCTAAACTAAAAAGAGGTATGGCATAAAACTATTTTTCTGAGCATATGACAAAAACGCTACGTAAATGCTATTTTTATCATACAAATATCATAATATTTTTTTATGATTAAATCTCCAGAATAAGGAGAAAAATTATGGAAATAGGTTCTCAAGCCTTATTTGCTGCCCTACCAATTATTGTAGCAGCAATTTTACTAGTTGGTTTTAGGTTACCAGCTAAAAAAGCTATGCCTGTTGTTTATATTGTAACAGCACTTATAGCATTGTATGTATGGGAAGTAACATTCAATAGAGTTCTAGCATCAACTATTCAAGGTTTGCTTATAACTATTGCTGTGTTATGGATTATTTTCGGTGCAATTTTATTGCTAAATACTTTAAAACACTCAGGTGCAATAAAAGTTATTAGAGAGGGATTTAATAATGTAAGTCCTGATAGAAGAGTTCAAGTTATTATTATAGCTTGGTTATTTGGTTCATTTATTGAGGGTGCTTCTGGATTTGGAACACCAGCTGCTATTGCAGCTCCTCTTATGGTTGCTATTGGATTTCCAGCTATGGCTGCTGTTATGATTGGTATGATGATTCAAAGTACACCTGTATCTTTTGGTGCTGTTGGAACTCCTATTTTAATAGGGGTAAATAAAGGTTTGGATAGTGAGGGAATTGGAGCAACACTTCAAACTCTTGGCTCAAACTGGGAAACTTATCTTCAAATTATTACAAGTGAAGTAGCTATTGTTCATGCTATTACAGGTACTTTGATTCCACTATTTATGATTATTATGATGACAAGGTTTTTTGGTCAAAACAAATCATGGACTGAGGGTCTATCAATCTTACCATTTGCTATTTTTGGTGGTTTAGTATTTACAATTCCTTATGCACTTACAGGTATTTTCTTAGGTGCTGAATTTCCATCATTAATTGGTGCGCTTGTTGGTCTTCCAATTGTTACTTTTGCTGCAAAAAAAGGGTTTTTAATTCCTAAAGACACTTGGGATTTTGCTCCAAAAGAGAGTTGGCCTGTACATTGGGTATCTAAATTAGAGATAAAACTTGATGCAATGACTTCAAAAGTTGATATGTCACTAACAAGAGCTTGGTTCCCTTATGTTTTAGTTGCCGTAATATTAGTGATTACAAGAGTTTCTGATGAAGCAAAAGCTTTTGTAAAATCATGGGTAATCCCATTTAAAAATATTTTAGGAGAAGGAATTGCTTACTCTATCACACCTTTATATCTTCCTGGTGGTATTTTGTTATTTGTTGTTATTGTTACTTATTTCATACATAAAATGGAATTCAAAGAGTTAAAAGAGGCCTTCTCAGAATCTTCAAAAGTGATGATAGGTGCAGGGTTTGTTCTTATTTTTACTATTCCTTTAGTTAGAATTTTAATTAACTCAGGAGTAAATGCTTCTGGATTTGATTCAATGCCTGTTGCAATGGCAAACTTTGTTGCAACATCAGTTGGTGATATTTATCCACTTTTTGCCCCAATGGTTGGAGCACTTGGTGCATTTATCGCTGGAAGTAATACTGTTTCAAATATGATGTTAAGTCAATTTCAATTTGGTGTTGCAGATGCTTTAGGTATTTCAACTGCCTTTATGGTAGCACTTCAAGCTGTAGGTGCTGCTGCTGGAAATATGATAGCAATTCACAATGTAGTAGCAGCTAGTGCAACTGTTGGACTACTTGACCAAGAGGGTGAAACACTAAGAAAAACTATTATTCCTACACTATATTATTGTTTAATTGCAGGTATTTTAGGTCTTATTGGTATGTACACTTTAGGATTAGTTGACCCACTGATGAAATAAATATAAAATATAAATTAAACTTGATTTATGTTAATTTATATTACAATGACACATAACTAACGCCAGTCCTCTATAAATGATAAGTTCTTATACGATTTAGTATACTAACCTCTATGTTTATAAGACTGGCTATTTTTTTATCTAGACATTTTAGAATAAATAATTTTTTCTATGTTCTCAAATTCATCTTTTTTTAACTTTTCTAAAAGGTAAAAAGATTCTTTATTAGAAATATAATCTTTCTTAAACCCTATAAATAGTTTTTTAATTTGAATATTTTTAAACTCTTCAATATTTTTATATTCATTAAGTTGATTTAACATAAAAAATAAAAAAATATACACATCTAATGACTTATGATTATTTATCTCTTTTCTTAAAAGTTGATATTTCCCAACTCCTGTTGCACTTCTAAAGGTGCGGTTAAATATTCTACCACCATGGGCAACTCTATTTCTGATTTCATTTAATCTTTTTAGATAATTTAAAAACTTGTCGTTCTTCCCTAATCCAAAATTAGAGGCTGTTTTACTATAAATATCAGTATTTCCAATCTTTAAACTTCTTATAAAAGATATTACACAACCTAAAGTAGCACTCTCTATTAAGTATTTAAAAGGAGGATAATTATATTCACCATCATTAATATTTATGAGTAATATATTTTGTAGTAGAAGCAACACTTTTATAAATTTTAGACAAAAAAATTACCTTTTTTATTATTTTTTATAAATTAATTATATACTTTGCTAACTTAGAATTTCGATTGAAGTATTTCACATATTCCCCTTTCTCCTCTTTTTCAAGCAAATTTCTATATAATACTTTTAAAAATTTAAAGGCTTTATATGATACTTGACTATGCTGAAATAAATGACTTAAACCGATATAAAATCATGTCTGATACTGTTGTACCAAGACCTATTGCTTGGGTTGTGACTGAAGATGATGGTATTTTAAATGCTGCTCCATTTTCATACTTTATTCCAATCTCTTCAAATCCTGCAACACTTATTATTGCAATTGGAGAAAAAGAGCCAGGTGTTCCAAAAGATAGTTTAGCAAATATATTAAAAACAAAAAAAGCAACTATCTGTTTTGCAAATAAAGATAATGTAGATAAGGTAAAACTATCATCAACAATGCTAGCAAAAGAGCAAAGTGAAATTTTAGAATATGGTATAGATGTTGAAAAAGTTTTGGAAGATTTCCCACCTATGATAAGTTCATCACAAAGTGCCCTATTTTGTGAATATTATGACACTGTTAAAATCCCTGGAAAAACTACTCCTCTTATCTTAGAGATAAAAAAACAGTTTATTGAAGATGATAGAATAAATGAGAAAATGCATATCAAAGTTGATAATGTAGGAAGATCAGGAGTATTTTTCAAAGCGATGGTAGACCTTTAGTAAAAAGGTCTATTAATTTTTACTATTAATTTTACTTAAAGTCATTTTCTTTATAATTATAAGAAAAATTTATATAAGGATTTTTCTATGTTAAAGAAAATAATTTCTCTTACTTTTTTACTAACTTTTTATGCACAAGCCTTTGACTTTAATCTAAAGCCTGTAAAACTTTCAGATGAACTTTACTGTTTTTTTGGAAAGCTTGAAGTTCCAAGTGAAGAAAATGCAGGAAATATGTCAAATAGCTGTTATGTAAAAGGTGATAATAGTTATGTAGTTGTTGATACAGGTTCAAACTATGAGTTTGCGAAACAGACTTATGAAGCTATGAGTAAAATAGCAAAACTTCCTGTAGAAGCTGTAATTGTATCCCATGAACATGATGATCATTTTTTAGGAAATGGATTTTTTAAAGATATCTTTAATGCAAAAATCATTGGACCATCTACATTTAATGATAAATATAACTCAAATAGTAAAACAAGAATGATGAGTCTATTATCAGAAGATATCATGAGCAAAACTAGAGTTGTACCTGTTGATGTAAAAATTAGCGAAGAGACTACTATGACAATCTCAGGAAAAGAGTTTACTTTTATTCCATTGGGATTTAAAGCACATTCGGCGCAGGATTTAGTGATTTATTTAGAAAAAGAGAAAATCCTTTTTGCAGCTGATGTTATTATGAATGGAAGACTTAACTCAACAAGAGATGGTTCTGTTATTGGGATGTTAAAAGCTGTTGATTTAGTAAAAAGCAAAGATTGGAAAATCTTAGTTCCAGGTCATGGTTTTGATACAAGTGAAACTGCTCCAAATGAGACAGAACAATACTACTCTTTAATAAAACAAAGAGTTATGAAAGCTGTTGAAGATGATGTTGGAGCTGCTGAAGTTTCAAATATAGTATTAATGGAAGAGTTTAAAGATATGCCATTTTATGATGTTTTTAATAAAAGAAATGTTTTTGATGCTTATTCTGAACTTGAATTTTATGATGGTGAATAAGAGCTTTTAAGCTCTTATCATCTCTTCTGGTTTAACATATTTATCAAACTCTTCATTTGATAAAATCCCTAAGTTTATAGCTTCTTGTTTTAGTGTTGTTCCATTTTTATGGGCTGTTTTTGCTATAAGAGCTGCCTTTTCATATCCTATATATGGATTAAGTGCTGTTACTAGCATCAAAGAGTCATTTAAAAACTTAGCGATTTTTTCTTTATTTGCTTCTATTCCTATTGCACAATTATTATTAAAAGAGTTCATACTATCACTTAAAAGTCTAATTGATTGCAAAATATTATAAGCAATTACAGGCTTAAATACATTTAATTCAAAATTCCCTTGGCTAGCTGCCATACTCACACTTGTGTGATTTCCCATAACTTGAACAGCAACCATAGTCATAGCTTCACTTTGTGTTGGGTTTACTTTCCCAGGCATAATAGAACTTCCAGGCTCATTTTCAGGAATAGAAAGTTCCCCAATTCCACATCTAGGACCCGAAGCTAACCATCTTATATCATTTGCTATTTTCATAAGATTTGAAGCCAAGGCATTTAAGGCACCACTTAAAAAAACCTCCCCATCATGACTTGTCAAAGCATGAAATTTATTTGGATGAGAGATAAATTTATATTTTGTGTTTGTTAAGTTATTTAACTCTTCACTTACCATTTGTGAAAAATCAGGATGAGAGTTAAGTCCTGTTCCAACAGCAGTACCTCCAATAGCTAGTTCACAAATATATTTCATACTATCATCTATTTGATTTAAAGCTTTGGTTAACATCTCAACATAAGCTGAAAACTCTTGGCCTAAAGTAAGTGGAGTAGCATCTTGTAAGTGAGTTCTTCCTATTTTTATAATATTTTCAAACTCCTTTACCTTTTTTTCAAAAGTTGATTTAAGAGTTTTTATAGAGGGAATTAAACTATTTTGAATCTCCAAAACAAAAGCAATCCTCATAGCACTAGGGAAAGTATCATTTGAACTTTGGGCTTTATTTACATCATCATTTGGATGAACTAATTTAAAAATTCTAAAATCTTCACCCAAAAGCTCTGTAGCTCTTGAAGCTATTACTTCATTTAAATTCATATTTGATTGAGTACCACTTCCTGTTTGCCAAACAACTAAAGGAAAATTATCATTAAATTTATTTTCAATAATCTCTTCACAAGCCTTTTTTATAGCTTCTGTTTTTTCATCATTGAGTTTATTTAATCTATTATTTGTAATAGCACAAGCCTTTTTCAAAAAGGCAAAAGCTTTGATTATTTCAGTTGGCATATTCTCTATACCTATTGGAAAATTCTCTAAACTTCTTTGGGTTTGAGCACCCCAATACTTTTCATCTGGGACTTTTATTTCACCCATAGTATCACTCTCTATTCTATAATCCATAATAAACTCCTAAAAATCTATTTATCCATCAAAATATCAGCTTCACTTCTAATCTTTTTCTTTAAAAAAGATTTTTCTCTTTCACTTAAATCTTTACTAACCTTACTCAAAGGCTTCTCTTTTTCTTTGACTTTTGTTTCTACTTTTTTCTCTTCATTTTTTTTAAAAAGTGTTATTAGTAGATATGCAGATATTCCAATATTTGAAAAAATCATAATCCATTTTATAGGTAAAATATAGTTTAAGTATTGAGTTTGTTCTGTTAACTTCAAATACTCCACAATATCTGAGTATAACCATTGAGATAAAAGAACAGATGAAAGTAATAGGATAACTATTGTTAATCTTTTTCGGAACTTATAGATTAAACTCCAAATAAATATTGATTTTACTTGCTTAAACATCTAAATTAAAAAATCCAATCCCAATAAGGCTAATGCACCAACCAATGATTTAGTTTTTAAATCATCTTTGATTTTTCTTTTCTCATTTGCTATTAAAACCTCTAATTCCTCATCATTATAATCATCAAAAGTTTTATGCCTCATCACAAGCTCAGCTTTTAAATTTAAGATAGCTTTTTTCTGAATCTTTTCATCAATAGCATCTTTTAACTTACTACTTTGTATTTTTGTATAATCATATGTTTTGCTAAACTGCTCTTTTGTTAGGTTAAACATATTTTGTGTTTTTTCTTTTATATTTGTTGTTAGTTTCATCTGTTTATTGTATTGAAAAATTGATAAAAAAGATAGAAAAGTATCAGTAATTAAATATCTTTTATAGATAAAAGTTTATATTCACTCTCATAGTTTTTATAATCTTTGATTAATTTTTGTGATTTTAAAATTTCATTATAATAACCTGCGTTATTATAATATAAATTATCCTAACTTTTTGATAATATATTCTCAAGGCTAGTTTTTCACAATCCTCTTTTCTTTAAATATATGTTCATATTCAAAAAATTGGTAAAAGAATTAATCTAAATAACTCTTTAAAATGTAAATTGACAAATTGTCTTAAGGTTGTTACGAACATCTTCAATTTTATATTTATAAAATTTAAATCATTTTTTTGATTTTCTTCATTAAATTTAAATCTTTCTTCATTAAATTTATCTTTATATGTTTTTTCAACTAAACCTATCATTGCATCACCAAGTGTTTTAATATTCCACTCTTCTAATGTAAAATAATCTTTAATATAATGTGTTATAACAGCTACTTTTCTTATACTTGTTATCCAAACTAAATCTAAGATAATATCTGCACCATTTTGTCTAATGTAATAAGCTACATCAGGTAACTTATACCTTTTTTCTTTTAGAAGTCCAATGTATCCATGTAGTGCAATATCTGAAAACT